>NZ_JAYKGW010000067.1:0-34609 GCF_035285525.1 Okeania sp.
TCTGGTCAATGTAGAGAAGAGGGCGGGTTTAGATAAGTCTGGGATTATACAGGGAAATCTCTGGTCAATGTAGAGAAGAGGGCGGGTTTAGATAAGTCTGGGATTATACAGGGAAATCTCTGGTAAAACCCGCCCCTACAGTATTTTCTCATCAACAGTAGGGGCGAGTTTTATAACGAAAGTTAACGAGTTTTGACGCTTCTGTTAGCTAAACCCGCCCCATAACATATTTTGACGTTGTAGAGAAGAGGGTGGGTTTAGGTAAACTATAAACAGTTATACAAATCAACTTTTGGTTAAACATTAGATAAAAATGGAAGAAGATTTACCACAAATATCTGGTCTAGCAACAGTATTAATAGTCATTAATAATCAAATAGTTACCATTCAAATTGATGGATTTAATGCACCAATAACTGGAGGTAACTTTGTTGATTTAGTAGAACGAAACTTTTATGACAATGTGAGATTTCATCGCATCGAAAATCAACCAGAATTTTCATTAGTTCAAGCCGGGGATCCATTTAGTAGAAATCTAGATATTTCTTTGGAACTTTTAGGCAATGGAAATTTTGTCGATCCGATTACCAATGAGACTAGATTTATTCCTTTAGAAATTAAAGCTTTAGGTATAGAAAAACCAATTTTTTATAATGAAATAATTTCTCCTCCAGTACGATTACCAAATTTGGAAGGTGCGATTGGAATGGCTCGTTTAGGAACTTTAAATTCAGCATCTTCTCAATTTTATATTCCTTTAAATGACTTACCAGTATTAGATGGTAGTTTTGCCATTTTTGGTAATGTAATAGATGGGTTAGATGTTATCAAACAAGCAGAATTAGGTGATAGTATTACGGCTGCCAGAGTTACAGAAGGAATAGTTCCTAGTAGAGTTTCAGAAATTATTACTAATACAAATTTGCTCAATAGTTTTATTAATATTGTTAATCGTGCGAATATTCCATTGTCTATTGATTTCTTTGCAGAATTAACTGCTGAAGATGATATTTTTGAAATTTCTACAAAATTATCTCAAGAAGTATTTGGTGTATTAGCATCGGCAGGAAACGATCAAATTAGAGGTTCAATAATTAATGATGTTATTAATGGTAATCAGGGCAATGATAGTTTAGATGGTAGGGATAGTTCTGATTATATTCGAGGGGGAAAAGGGTTGGATTTATTATTTGGCAATCTTGATGATGATATTCTGAATGGTAATTTAGATAATGATACTTTATTGGGTGGTAAAGGGGATGATTTTTTGCGGGGTGGTAAAGATAATGATTTCTTAGTTGGTGGTGAAGGAAATGATATTTTAATTGGTGATAGTGGTACTGATAATTTGCGAGGAGAATCTGGTGCAGATACTTTTGTTTTGGCAGTAATTGAAAATCAAGAGAATAATACTGATACGATAGAAGATTTTAATTTTTTAGAGGGAGATAGAATTGGTGTTTCAGAAGAAATATATAATCTTATTTTTATTCAGCAAGGTAATAGTACGGTTATTCAAAAAGAAGGAGGAAATAATATTAATAATAATATTCTTGGTATTGTGAATAATTCTTTCGCAGAAGAAGTTAAAAGTGCGACTTTCTTGGTTGATTTTTCTAATATTTCTATACCTGATGCACTACCTTCTGGAGATGCAGCGTTGAGAATTGGATGATTAGTAAGCATTTAGCTATTTAATGGCTAACTTTGGAATGTTTATTGTTATGAAAAAATCTCTTTTAAAAAAAAATTGTGTAAGTATTCAGCTATTAGCTATCAGTTTTTTAATGAATAAAGCAAACATTTGCTTAACTTAATAACTATATTGTTAATTAGAGAATTGAAGCGCAATAGCGACTAGGTCTAGTTATCAACTAAAAGTAATGAATCTATTAGCTGATGGCTAACTGCTGAATGCTTGCATTTTTGTTCTTAATTGAATCAGTTTTTATCGGCAGTTAAATCAGCAATCTAATCTAATATAATAAAATAAAAAATTATGAACAATTGGAGTTAACTAACTAATGGACGAAACACAGGAGTTTTTAGAACAACTGGGCTTACCTGACCTAGAAGGCCAAAATGTGGTAGTAGAAATGGTCGTACAGAGGACATCACAAGCAGATTCTGAAACTCAAGAAGAAACCCAAAAAGAAAAAATTACTCTTCAACTTGATTCCTCAAGCGCTCCAGTGACAGCAGCTAACTTTGTTGACTTGGTAGAGAAAGATTTTTATGATTCTCTAGCATTCCACAGATTTGTAGAAGGTTTTGTGATTCAAGGTGGAGACCCCCAAGGTCGAGACCCTGATTTTCCCATTGATGATTTAGGTTCAGGAGGTTATATTGACCCAGAAACAGGTGAGGAACGAGAAATACCTCTGGAAATTCAAGTTGCAGAAACAGGAGAAATTTTCTATAACGAAATAGTTGATGCACCTGTAACTTTATCTAATACAGCAGGGGTAATAGCTATGGCTCGTACTCAAGTATTAGATACCGCTTCTTCCCAGTTTTATATTCCTGTAGAAGATGTTAGTGAACAGTTGGATGGTGGTTATGCGGTATTTGGTGAAGTGACTGATGGTTTTGATGTTGTACAAGAACTTCGAGAAGGCGATCGCATTGTTATTGCTAGGGTTGTAGAAGGAGAGATTCCTACGAGGGTATCAGATATTGTGCTTGACTTTGATTTACTTAATGAATATGCTAACCAGGATGGCGCAAATAAGATCAACTTTCTGGTGCCAACGGATACAAACTCTGACGACTTTGGATTTACTCCAACTAATGATAATGATTCAGATATTCAGGGACCTATATTGGCTGCTAGTCAGGTTAATGAGAATGACCCTACTGATGGTGATGATAGACTTACCATGAGTCAAGTTGATGATTCCTCTTTAACAATGATGGGTTTAGAAGGTAATGATGAGATACAAGGTACTGATGGTAATAATATTCTCAGTGGCAATCAAGATAATGATTCCCTTCTTGGTTTACAAGGTGATGACTGGTTAAGAGGTGGAAAGGGAAATGATACTTTGATAGGTGGAAGAGGAGATGATTATTTAATTGGCGATCGCGGTGTTGATGTTTTAACAGGTGGTGAGGGTGTAGATAGTTTTATTCTGCAAGTTAATATTGTGGAACTGGATGAGATAAATGAAATAGACCAAGCTACAAGAATTACTGACTTTAGTTTTACAGATGGTGATGAAATTCTTGTAGTTGCTGATGCTGACTTTATTCCTGATGAAGATTTAAGTTATCAATCTATTGATGGAGATACTGTAATTAGAACTTTGGGTAGTGGTTTGATATTAGGAGTAGTTGAAAACTCTGTTATAGAGGATGTTGAAAGTAGCATTTTTGTAGTTAGTTCTGATGATTATGCTCTCCGTTTTGGTTAATTAATGGCTTTTTAGTTATCAGTAACTTTTGCTGAATGATTACCGAATAAATTGATAATTAGAGATAGTTTTTATCAACTGGAGAGTACAAATTAAAAATTTAGAATTAAGAATTAGAGAGTATACTGCAAAGTATAATTGGAAAAGGCTTACAGCATTTAAAGTTCCGAATATAAAGTTTCTTACCTTTAGATAGCTGAAAGCCTTAGCTACTAATCATTATTCCTATAAATTTGTACTGTCTAGTTATCAATTATTAATTAGGGTCTGCTGATTTATCGGGAACCGTAAAAGTCTTTTAGCAGTGGTAAGGAGCCATAATCCAGCAATCCTGCAATCCAGGAGGAATGCGAATTTAGAACATTTAGTGAGAATATTATCCCTTGATTTTTTTTGTAATTATTCTGCTCCAAATCCTAACTTTTTGGTTGCTTAAGGTCAAAAAGTTGTACTTTTTTCACACTAAAAAAGGTGCAAACTTTTACCACTAAAAGCTTTTCTATTTATTCAGCAAGCCCTAATTATTAATTATTCATTATTAATTATTCATTAATAAAATAGCTTTAACAATGAAATTTTTAGCAACTATTATTTTCCTTATTTTTTTCATCTATTTTTGTTTATCTGCACCCGTTATGGCAGCTAATTCTGAAGATATTAATCATCTTTTACAAAATAATTGGTGTGTATCATTCTTATGGAAACAATGTGACCTAAGTAAAGCAGATTTACATGGAATTAATTTAAAAGATGCTAACCTTGAAGGAGCTAATTTAACAGGTGTAAATTTTCAAGGTGCAGATTTGAATGGAGCTAACCTTTCGGGAGCTAATTTAACAGGAGCTAATTTAGAAAAGGTTAACTTATATAGAGCAAATATTAACAGAGCAAATTTAACAAATGCTAATTTAACTAACACTCATTTATTAGAAACTGATTTAACTTTGGCTAATTTAACTAATGCTAATTTAACTAATGCTAATTTATTAGAGGCAAGGCTATGGGGAGCAAGTTTGATAGGAGCTAATTTAAGTAGTGCTAGTCTCCGTGGTACTAACTTAGAATATGCTAATCTTGCTAATACTAATTTGAGTGGAGCAGATTTTCATAGTTTCTTTTTCCGAGGTTATAAACAAAAAACTAATTTAAGTAATGCTAATTTGGAAGGTGCAATGATTGCTAATACAGATTTAAAAGGAGTAATTATGGGAGGAACTATTATGCCTGATGGTTCAATAAATAAGTAAGAAGGAAGAAAGAAGAAAGAAGAAGGAACAAGAAAGAAGAATAAATAGGGTTTGATGAAAAAGTCTTTTTTCAACAGTAGGGAAGCAGGAGAACAAAAGTAATTTTTTTGTTCAACGATATGTCTAATATCAAATCCGGCAGTATCATTAGAATTTAATATCGTAGGGGTTTGGTCTCCAAACCCTGTACAAACTAGCATTTTTCCCTATTTACAGCAGTTTTCGTTTCAGTAAACCACAGTAGGGAAGTTGCATAAGGGCGTCCCTACGAGATGTTGGTTATGGCTCCGGTGGTTCATCGAGAGTGAAAAGCGCTGTAAGACTTTCTACAACCAAACCCTAATTAGAGATAATTTTTATTATCAATTATCAATTATTCATTATTCATTATCCATTAAATCAGGACACTTAAAACTTACTGTCCCCAGTCGTACATGAGAACCATCTTTAAAAACAGCTTCTAACAAAATTTTCGACTCTGGTACAATTTCAGCTACTTCTATTTCTCCCCAAAAACCAGAATGTTGAGCACCAGGATAACCAGGATGAATATGACCTACATCTGGACGATGTATATTAGCAGGAATATTATCGCGCAAAACTTTTCGTGAACCACTTAAAAAAGTTAGTTTAACTACTACTGGTTGAGAATTTCTTCCTACTGCCCATCCACCTATACAAATAGAATTAACATTATATTCTACTCCAGGTTTAGGTACATCTATAGAACAACCGACTATTTCTGCATCTTTTTCAAATATACTAACAGCAACTTCTACATTTGTTTGAATCCTTAAACTAAAATCTTCATGCTGTCTAGTTAAATGAGGATGATAGCAAGGATCGGCATCTATTAAATGTTTCCACCTCTGTTTTGCTGTCTGAATTTCTTGTTGGAAACGACGTTGTTTTTTGCCAGTATTTTCTACTCCCCGACTTTTTGATTCATGGTGATATAAAACAACATGAGGTAAGTAAACATTTCGATAACCTTGATGGTGCATTTTTAAGCATAAATCTACATCATTAAATGCTACTTCTAACCCTTCATCAAACTCACCAACTTTATCAAATACTTCTCGACGACACATTAAACAAGCAGCAGTTACAGCACAATAATTATTCACAGAAATAAGTTGACCTTTATATCCAGTATCTGTAGGAGCAAAACCTCGGTGACTATGATCTGCAACACTCCGCATTCCTAACACAACTCCAGCGTGTTGAACTGTATCATCTGGATATAATAATAAGGCTCCGACAGCTCCTATGGTTTTTCTTTGCGCTTGTTCAACCATTGCTTCTATCCAGTCAGCAGTTATTATCTCTGTATCATTATTTAGGAATAGTAAATAATCACCTTCTGCTTTTTCTACAGCAAAATTATTGATCTTAGAAAAGTTAAAAGGAATATCTAACTCATAACATTTGAAACGTTCTGGTTGTTTCTTTTTCCAACCCTCAATAATATCTAAAGTTTCCTGTTCATCACTACCATTATCAATCAGTATTACTTCATAATTTGGATAAGTAGTTTTGGTAAAGATTGACTGTAGACATCTATCTAAAATATTCCCTAAATTTCTAGTAGGAATGATAATACTGACTAACTTTTTCTCTGGAATTTGATACCGAACTCGATAGAAACCAGGATGTTCAGGTACATTATAAGCTGTTCCTATTTCTCCCCTTCTGGTTAATGCTTCTTCTATTGCTTTTTTAGCAGTTTGTTCTGATATTTGTAAATCTATTTCTGTTACTTCATTCTCAGAAATTCTGCTGTGATAAAATACTTTAGGAATATGGAATATTTTTTCAGTTATCTCGGTTAAACGGAGAATTAAATCATATTCACAACTACTTTCATATCCCACTCGAAAACCATTCAATTTTTCCAATAATTCTCGGCGATATATACACAAATGACCTGTATACATTCGGGATAAAAATGAATCTGGGCACCAATCTGGTTTAAAGTGTGGTTCAATAAATTCTCCTTCACTGGTCACTTTATCTTCATCAGAATAAATCATATCTGAATCCCGACGTTTATTCAGAAATTCTGCTATTTCATAGAGAGTATCTGGAGTTAAAATATCGTCAGAATTTAAGAGAGCCACAAAATCTCCTTTTGCTAAAGCTAAAGCAGAATTTAAGTCTGTAGCAATATCTTGATTTTCACTTTTTAAGACTAATTTAATTCTGGTTTCTGTCTGTAAATATTGAGGAAGTTCCTTAGCAATATAACAAAGTTCCCAGTTAGGATAAACTTGATAAATTAATGATTCAATTGTCTCTTCAAAATGAGGAGATAATTGTTTCTCTACCAAGATAATACTAATCAATGGTTGATATCCGAAAAATTCTATATTTTCCGACATTTTGTTTAGTTTATCTGAGTTAGGTAAGTTTACCTTACACCACAATTCATATAAATAATCTTTTTCTTTTTCTCTTGTATATTTAACAGGTTTAATATTTACTGAAGTTGAAATATCTGGAGATAAATTTTCTGGGGAGCTAACTGGAGTTGATATAACTGGAGTTAAACTTTTCCGTGAATCATTAACCTTAATTTCTGACTTTATTTCAGGTAAATAATGTTTGACTTTCCTCTTTTTATGAGATGATATCTTTTCTAATTCTGCCTGAATTTCTTCATTGTCTGGATTAATCTGTAAACCTAACTGATAAAAAGCGATCGCTCCAGCTTTTTTACCTTTTTTGACTAATGTATTAGCTAATTGTAAATAAAGTGTATCATCTTCTGGATCGACCTCTAGTGCTTTGTGATAAAGTTGCTCATTTTCGGGGTTAACTTCTATCGCTTTCCTATACCATTTAGCTGATTCTTTTAAATCTAATGTAGCCCGTTTTTTCAAAGCATCTCCTAATATTTGATAAGCTTCTGGTATATCTTCTTTTAATTCTAAAGCGCGACGATAGGGTTCTATTGCTTCTTGCCAACTTCCTATCTTCCAAAGAGCATTTCCTAAATTAAAATAAGACCAAGTTAGGCTAAAGTCTGATGCTTCGGGATTTAATTCTATAGCTTTACGATAAGGTGCAACTGCTTCTTCCCATTTCTCTAATTTTACTAGACAATTTGCTAAGTTATTATGAGACCAAAGAAAGTCAGGATTTAACTCTATAGCTTTGCGGTAAGCGTTGACAGCTTCTTCCCATTTTTCCAAATTTTTCAGAGCTTCTCCTAAACCATGATGATACCAAGAATTATCTGGTTTATTTTCACTTGCTTTTTGATAGACAGTAGCAGCTTTTTCCCATTTCTCTTCTTGGGAGAAAATTTCTCCTAATTTGCCGTAAGGTACATCATCTTGTGGATAAATTTCTGTTGCTAAAGTGTAAGCTTTAACTGCCTCTTCTACTTTTCCTTGTTCTTGGAAAACTTCACCAGTCTTATAATAAATACTTCCTATTTTTTCCTTAATTTCTGAATTATTTGAATCTAACTTTTCAGCTTTTCGATAATTTTGTAAAGCTAGCTGTAATTGCCCTTGTTTCAAGAAAATATCCCCTAATTTTTGACAAGCTTCTAAATTATTAGGATTAACAGATAATACTCTTTCATAACAAG
Organism: Okeania sp.; assembly: GCF_035285525.1. GTDB lineage: Bacteria > Cyanobacteriota > Cyanobacteriia > Cyanobacteriales > Microcoleaceae > Trichodesmium. Next base: position 8,259 of record NZ_JAYKGW010000067.1, read on the forward strand.
CGATCGCCTGTTGTAGTTGACCATTTTCACTAAAATTATTTCCTATTAGTAGAAAGTCTGCTACTGACACTTTTTCTGGTTCTAATTTTAGTGCTTCATAGAGATATTCTGCTGCTTCTGCTGGTTGATTAATTTGATTATAAACTTTCGCTAAATTTCGATATGCTCCAGCAAAGTCTGGTTTAATTGCTATTGCTCTTCTATAAGATTGTATAGCTTTTTCTGCCTCTTTTTGTTGAGCAAATATCGTTCCCATATTTGCATATACTTCCCCAAAATCAGGTTTAATTTCTAATGCTTTTTTATACCAATCTAATGCTTCTGGTAATTTACCCATAGCGTGTAAAGAATTGCCTATTATTTTATAAGCTTTGGGTTCTGGTTTGATCTTAATAATTTGCTGACTAAGAGTAATTGCTTCCTGCCATCTTTTTTGGATAAAATAAGTTTCTGCCTCAACTATATAAGCTTCTATATTTTCAGTATTAACTATCGGCACATTTGGTTGAGGAGGAATATCATTGTTATTTGTGGCAACAACCAAAGTATCACTACCACTTGAATCTAATTTTCTACCAATTCTTCTATTAATTAAATTATCTTGACTAGCTGATACTAAAGTATCTCCAAAATCTTCTATTTTTGCACCAGTTCCTCCCAGTTCAATAGCTTTCCTGAAACAAACTGTCGCTTCATCTAATTTGTTTTGTCTTTTTAAAGCTTCTCCTAAATTTTGATAAGCTTCTGAAGAATTACTATTTAATTTAATTGCTATCCGATAACAAGATATTGCTTCGTTTAAACTACCCTGTTGCTGAAGAGTTTTTCCTAAATTAATCGCTTCTTCTGAAGATGATTTTTCTGGTTCTATAGACAATATCTTATACTGACAATATGTAGCAGATTTTTGGTTGCCTAAACGTAACCAAATTTTCGTCATGTTACGATATGCTCCAGCAAAATCTGGTTTTATTTCTACAGCTTTTTGATAATAAGATATTGCCTCTTGCCATTTTTCCTGGATGGCATATAAACTACCTAAATTAGCACATACTTCCGGCCAGTCTGATTGAATTTCTAATGCCTTTTTGTACCAAATTTCTGCATCTGCTAACTTCCCTTGTACTTGCAAAGCATTACCTAAAGTTTTATATGCAGGAGCATAACTTGGTTCGATTTTTATTGCTAATTTACAGGAGGCTATAACTTCATCAAATTTCTTTTCGGTTAAATAAGCTTCTGCTTTTTCGTGGAAATTTTCTACTGCACTTTTAGAAGGGTTTGTTAATACCATTTTCTCTTTTTTTTAGGGAACACTTAACTGGGAATAGGTATGGAGGAAAAAAGTCTTTTGGCAAATCTTTCTATCCATCCTTTCTCTTTTTTCAGATATCTCTCAAAAATCCTGAGTCTGTTGTAACAATGAAATAGGAAAAAAGTCTTTTGGCAAATCTTTAAATCTTTCTATCCATCCTTTCTCTTTTTTCAGATATCTCTCAAAAGGTTGTAATAAAGAAATAGAAAAAAAGTCTTTTGGCAAATCTTTCTATCTACCCTTTCTCTTTTTTCAGATATCTCTCAAAAATCCTAAGTCTGTTGTAATAAAGAAATAGAAAAAAAGTCTTTTGGCAAATCTTTCTATCCATCCTTTCTCTTTTTTCAGATATCTCTCAAAAATCCTAAGTCTGTTGTAATAAATGTTGCCATAGTAGGGATGAGTTTGAATTTAGATTGACAAGTTTAATCATATAGCAAATTCCAGGTATATGAAGTACATATATTTAGAATTAAATCCATCTAGTGCCGGCATTTTGCCTACGACAGGTGTACCTCACCAAAGTCGAATCTGCTTTAATATAAAATCAACTTGTCTAAATACCTAATACACAAAACTATAGCCATAATAAATGATTTGTCAGAAAAATACAATGTAAGTATTCAGCTATTGTAAATAATAAAACAATTGAAAATTAGCCGAGCGCCAATTTTATTTCCTACGAAATGCTTCCCTATGGGATACTAAGCTTTCCGCAAACATAACTTTTAATTCTTTTGAGAAACTAATTTTTTTTGCTCTGATAATTAACTTAATAACTAAAAATCATAGCAATCCTAAAAGCGTCAACATTGGCGATGCATTACATCAACAAAGTTTTACCTTAGCCAAACGCCATATCCAATCGTTCAAGAGAAATAAACTCTTTCCTTTCAGTCAATCCTCTACCTTTTAGGAATAGGTAATTATCAATTATCTATAACTTTGAGAATTTGATTTAATGAATCTAAATTAACTAAAATATCCTCCACTAAAGAACTTTCATACATTATATTTCTCATCGGATAACAACTAAATGTTTCACCAATTAAAAAGTAATGATCCAATCCTAATAATTGACTAATATGCCAATAATAGTATCTGAGATAGTGGGGTGAAAAAAGTTCAATTACTTTTGTCCCTGGATTACAGAATACTATATTTGTTAAACCACTTCCATGAGGAGCAACTATAATTTTCGCATGAGCAAAAGTAGCAATCTGATTTTCTAGGGACATTGACTCTGGAGCCACACAAGTAAAACCAAACTCTTCTAATATTTTTACCACCCCTTCTTCATTCATTATGCGCCGATACTTAGCATTACCTCTACCTATATATATTCTTTCCGAAAAATTTGATTGGTTATTAGTTATACTTTTCCCAAAAACTTCCCTCAAGAATTTTAACCCCCAAGGTTGTAACCATCCCAAATAACTAGGATAAGAGGGAACGACCAACTCTTCTGCTTGAATATAAGAATAGCGATCGCTTTCTAAAATCTTCTCTTCTTTGATGCCAAGACTTTTTAAAGTTTCCCGTTGAAAAGGATGTTTATAACTATTAACTACAAACCAATCAATCTCTTCTAGATTAATACCCAGGCGCAATATTTCTATTCTCGGTAATAAGTCTACCATCCAATGAAAATAGATACTTCCTGACAATACCGATAATATTGCCACCTTACCATCTATTTTTTCTAGGGGTGGTAGTTCCTCATAGTCAAAAATGTGATATTGACTGGGGTCATGCTTTGTACATCCTGGTAATGGAGATGGATATTCCCTAGACAAATCTGCCAATAGATAATTATCTGGAGTCATAACCGCAATACCATGACATAATCTCCAGTAATTTTTTTTGGGCATTATCCAAGCTCTTCCGGACTGTACTATAGCTATGAAGGTAGGATTCTGAGAAAGTTTCTGAAAGTAAGAAAATCCTGATATATCATCTTTTGCATCTTTTGTCAAGACTTCTTTAGTCCTCCCCTTCCCAAGAAGGTTCAAAGATTCAGTCTCCCCCTTCCCATCAGTCCCCCCCTTCCCATCAGTCCCCCCCTTCCCAAGGGGGGTGAGGGGGGATAAAATATCTTCCCCAAACTTATCCCGAATACCAATACGATATATCCCTTGAGCAAAAGATTCAGGTTCAAACCACTGATAAATTTGCCTTAAACATTCAAAACAATTTAATCCTAGACATTCTAAATTTTTCTGCCTATCTTCAACATCCACTTGAATAGGAGACTTAGAAACTTCTTCTATATATTCCGTCGGTAAATTTTCTAATTTTACCTCTATAAATCGTCCTTGATAACTCTCACCATCAAATTTCTTAATCCAATCTTTTGTAGATAAATATAACCCCTCCAACTTTTGATAAGTTTGAAAACCATTATTTAAAATACTTGGAGCTAACTGTACTTTTGCAGATAATACCTTACCAAAATAATCTATTGCTTCTTCCCATTTCCGTTGTTTTTCCAGAATTTTACCCAACTTAAAATAAACCCTTGCCGTCTCATCAACCATATTTTCACTAAGTAAAATTTGCAAAAGAATGTGATAATTAATAATCGCCGAATTTAACCGCCCTTCCTTAACCAAACTATTCCCTAACAACCAATAAACCTCAGATGAACTTGGTTTAATTTGTAACGCCCTTTGATAAAAATCACTTGCACCTTCATAAAACTCATTTTCCATCAAAACATTGCCAAAATTAACATAATATTCCCACAAAAATTGACCAACTTTTTCAGATTGTTGCTGATAACTTTCAGAATCACAATCTAACTTTTCCAACTCTTGAAAAAAATTAAAACGAGCTACTTTTGTCAAATACATTTCATCAGATACTACCTGCTTCCCATCTCCTAAACTTTCCTCCAATATCCGACAATAACCCTCAACAAATTGATGAGTCACTACATTTTTTAAATAAACCAAAGCAGATTTTATTTTTCCTATCGCCATCAAAGAAAAAGTACAATCACCATAAACCAATACATTATCCTGTTCCGCATCTTTTTCCCCCTTCAGTCTAATAACTTCCTCAAAAGATTTTACCGCTAATTCATGCTCCCCAATAATTTGTAATGCTTTACCCAAATTATAATGAGCCTTAATCAGATTAGGTTCCAACTCTATAGCACGGTGATAAACAGCGATCGCCTCCATCGGATTTTTATTTAATAAAGTAAAACCAAAATTATTATATAAACTGCCTGAATCAGGTTTTAAAACTAAAGCCTGTCGATAAACTTCAGTAGCTTTTTCTGTTAGATTCAGATTCAGTAAAACCGCACCTAAACGATTATATGCCTCTAACAACTTTGGCTTTATTTTTATTAGCTTCTCATAAACATCAACTGCGGCTTGATAATTTTTTTGCAACTCTAAAGCTTTACCTAAACCAAAATAAGCTTTGACATAATTTGGTTTAATAATAATTGCATCTTTATATAATTTTACTGCTGATTCTAAATACCTAACTTGATAAAATATATTACCTAAATTATAATATACTGTCGGCCACTTCAGTCCTAAATCAATCGCTTTTTGATATTGACTAGCTGCTTCATTCAACCATTTTTTCCGCCTATATAACTGACCTAAAAAAGCATGAACCTCTGCATATTTTGGTTTAATTTCCAGAGCTTTTGCATAAGCATACATAGCTTGCTCAAAATTATTTTCTGCATCGTAACTTTCCCCTAATATTCTGTAAGCATCAGCAGAGTTTGGTTGTACTTCTAAAATTTCTTGGCAGGTTTTTATTGCTTGACTTAATTGACCTTCAGTCAAGTATGATTTTGCTAATCTAAGATGTTTTTCTATTTTCATCTTTGATACTATTTGTAACAGTATTTTTTTATCTTGGCGCATCAAGACTAAAACTGTGGTTTAGAAGCAAGCAACCTAGAATACCTCTCCCCCAACCCCTCTCCTCCCAGGATATCGGAGTTTTCTCGGGGGTTAGGTTTTGGCTCCCCACATTTTCAAACTTGATGCGCCACTACACTTATTGCTAAACTCTAAATTCTAAATTTGTAGTCTCCAGTTATCAACTGTATTTACCCAAATAAAATTCCCTCCTAAAGTGTAGGAGGGAGTCAATATCTTCATATTTGGGCTATACCCATACTTCAAACCAGGTTTACTAACTAATAACTAGGGTTAGAAGATTTCAAAGTCACTAGCAGCTAATGTTTCAGGAGTATTAGTTAATTCAGCAATCTTCACAGCATCCCCAGCACCAGTTGTTGGGTTGTAGTATATGGAACCATCAGTTGGGTCATAAACGATGGCTTGTGAAGCTGCATCGCCTCCATTAGCAGCAAAGTCTGAAATAACTGCAAACTGATCTGCTGATAGTGCATCACCTACAGTTCCAGTTATCGCAGTAAATGTACCACCCGCTGGAGCACTAACAGCTAGACCTATCTTATCATTACCAACACCAAAGTCCGTTAAGGTGTCAACTCCATAACTACCATCCTCATTGAAGTAGAAGAAGAAAGTATCGTCCCCAGAGCCACCTGTTAAAGTGTCATTACCTCTGGAACCAGAAACTAAGTCGTTGCCGGAGCCACCTATTAGACTATCATTACCTTTACCACCATCAACGGTATCATCACCGGAACCACCATCAACGGTATCATTATCCCGATTACCATTTTGGTCATCGTTATTATTTCCACCAACTAATAGGTCATTACCTCTACCACCCAGGATAAAGTCGTCTCCATCGCCACCATCTACAGTGTCATCACCTTTACCACCATCAACGTCATCGTCTCCTGTACCTGCCTTGACGTTGTCATTTCCTCTACCACCTAAAACTACGTCATCACCACCACCAGCATCAACTACGTCATCACCACCACCAGCATCGACGTCGTCATTTCCTGTACCTGTTGCTATTGTGTCATTACCACTACCAGTTTTTACGTTGTCAGTACCAGTTGATCCTGCAATACGTTGGCTAGTATTATCGGCAGCTAATTCAAATGTGATTCCTCCATCAGGATTGGGCACGCCCGCATTAGTTTCGGTTCCTGGTGCAACTACCGTTGTTATGTTACTCACTTGATTTACCTCGTTTTCTAGAATTTACTATTGTTAATTTATATTAGACTTGCTCAGAGAGCAAATTTTTAGATTCTGTATAGATGACCTTTTTTGTTCACTTAATATCTATAGTTTATAGGCAAAACTTAACCCTTGCTCACTTAGACATTACGGTGATAATTATTGTTCCCCTTTGTTGGAGACTTATTCTGATTAGATAATTATTTTTTGAGATATGTATGACAGTAAATTTTCTGCTACAAGGGATACATTTTTTAGATACTTCTAATTAATGAACTATTTAGCCGTATTAATTGTCATAATAATCTTGAGTCCAAAACTATAGGGGAGTAATTTTTAGTATTAGTCTATCTACTAAAACTATATAACAACTTGTTCAAAGACTAGATATTAGTATAGTGCATTACATAAAATCAACTTTTTTAATTAATATTTAATTGCACTATGCCAAAATTATCAGGTTTTTAATTGAGTTGTTAACTGTTTTTGTACTTATACAAAAGTAAAGCATATTTGACTAGATTTTTAAAACTATCGTCAAGTTTATTTTTTTTGCACCACTTCATCCAAGTAAATTGGTATTTTATAAACTTTCAAAGGGTTTTAACAGTCTTTTTTGAACAATAAATTCAATCACTTCACAGTCTAGCACAGTTTTATTAATTGTCAATTACCAAATTTACAAATTGATCTAATATTTTTTGGGGAACAAATCTTTAATTTACTCTGTCTTCTTTCTGTTATATAAATATTTCTTAAATCTATATTAATTAGAATTAACTTTAGTATTTATTATGCTTATAGTAATTCCCACTCTTATATTGCCATAGCTCTAAAATGATGGTGCTATAACTCTTTTAAATAATGACTTTCAACTCCTAAAGACCTCTTTGGAAAATTAAGCATGAAAAAAATTTTGAAAATAGACTTGCCATAATTACAAAACATCTGTTATGATAAATATCTGTTACCCAAGGAGAGGTGGCTGAGTGGTCGAAAGCGGCTCACTGCTAATGAGTTGTACGGGAGAACCCCGTACCGAGGGTTCGAATCCCTCCCTCTCCGTTATTTTCAGTTTTCAGTTATCAGCAGAAACTTGATATACTGAACTTATTTTTTATTCTCCTCAAACGACGTAGGTTAGGTTGAGGAACGAAACCCAACCATATAATATAATATTAATTAAGACTTAAAAAAATGTAGGTTGGGTTGAGGAACGAAACCCAACTATATAATATTAAGGCTTGAAAAAATGTAGATTAGGTTGAGGGACGAAACCCAACAATAACAATATTAATTAAGGCTTTGTTAGGTTGAACGATAGTGAAACCTAACCTACATCATTTCGCCGTGTCAGTCTAAATATAATCACCCCATCTCCTTAAAAAGAATTTAAGTCCTAATTTTATAGATAAATTTGCCCCCCAATGATATAACCTACTATTTTAGGTGTGCCAATTAACTTGGCATCTTCATTTTTGGCTCACATTTTTTTGATTGCCTCTACAAACTTTTGGGAAATATAGGGTAGTATTTTCTCATTTCTACTAATCTCCTTGCCTTCTGTAAATAGAACTAAGAGATATGGGTAAAGGTCTGGTAGCTCTACATAAGAAAAACTATGACGTATGTAAGTACCTATAGTTCCCATAGACCATACATTAGTATTTTCAGGAAAGCTCTCATTCAAGAAACCTGTAGTTACATCTTTTCCATCTCTTTGGCTAGGACTTCTTTTGAATAAACTCATCATTTTTTCTGAAGCTAGGGGAGATACCGCAATCCCACCAATAATACTATGTAATAAACGAGCTGTAGCATTAGTTGTGAGCATATTCCGATTCTCCATCAATAGTCCTTGAAAAATCTGTTCTCGACCATAAGGACCATCAAGCCATGTTTTTTGATTAACGTTAATAGACTTGAACTCAGGCCATTTGAGAGATTGAAAATAACGGTTGACAAAATTACGTTGATATTTCCAAGTTTGAAAAGGTCCCAGTGATAATTCTGGTCCACTGGTAGTTCCGGTCAATACATCCACAACTAGACCAGTCGCATCGTGATTCACAGAAAGGATCATATCTTGAATTGCTCTTTCTAGCTCTGGTGAAGTTTTGACCATTCCTTTTTCTAGCCACTCATAAATAGCTACTAAATAGAATAAGTGGACTATCTTTCCCGGATATATTCGTTCATCACCATGCTCGCTCCAACCCCGAACTTGTGTTTGCCAAAATTCTGTGGCATTTTGAATATTTCTGGTTATTGGTGAATCATATACTAACCAAGTTATAGCTATTTGTTCAGAATTAACTTCTGAAAATTCTAACTTGGTTGTTTCTATAATCTCTTTAGCGATGATATTTAGTTGTTCATCTTTATCAAAGAATGTCATTTCAGTTATCAGTATCTCTTGTAATTAGGAAAGTGAGAAAATCAATACTTTTATCTCTGTTAAGTTAGCGTTAAAAATTTGTTTACTTTATTACTATTAAACCGTAATGTAATATTAATAAGCTGTTAAGCATTTAAACCACATTAACAGAATTACCTTTATTTTTAACTTTGGGATTTCATTGAATAACAATTTTTCCTTCATTTCAGAGTATATGTAACCAAAACTCTAACTGTTCAATTGATTTAAAAAAAACGATGAGCAATATATTCTTTAGCTGAATGCCAAACCAGTTCAATTAAGCTTTAATCTGGACTATATTCAAGCAAAAACTCTAAATCAATGTTCGGCATTTCTGTTTATTTTTTTAATCCTACTATACTGACACAGCTAATTTAGTATGTTAAATTCGGGGGTTGGTTTATTCTATCTAATAGTTAAACTCGTTAATTTAAAGTCCTGGGGACGAATGGCCGTTTGCTCCTACAGAAGTCAGAATGAATGGCTTTAATACAGCCCTTTCCGTTGTTATAAGGTACAAAATTTTAGGTTTGAGGGAACAGGGAACACAGAAGGTGGGAACAGAAAAGAAAAAAAGTAACAATACCTCATAGCTTCGGAAACTGCTGTATAATTAAAAACTTTTTCTTTTCGATTCCGCACTACTAACTGGATAAATATTTTTCCTTATTGTCTATCTTACTGGTCATCTTGCCCTAATCTCTAATCCCTACTTTCTCGTAAATTAGCAAATTTTTACAATTTGTTACAAAATAATAAGAATAATAGAAATTAAGATTGATCAGGGTAACTTAAATTGTGAAAATATTCAGAACACTTGAACCTCAGCAACAGCGGAGTTTAATAATTTTATTCTTGGCTGGCTTATTATTTTGGTCAAGTATAACCACTTTACTACCTATTTTGCCTCTTTACCTAGATTACATCGGAGGTACAAAACAACAAATCGGTTTTGTGATGGGTTGCTTTGCTGTGGGACTATTACTATCAAGGTTGATTTTAGGACCATTAGCTGACACCAAGAGTCGAAAGTTGGTCTTGATAGTTGGTACAACTGTAGCAGCGATCGCTCCACTTGGCTATTTACTGCTCAAGTCTTTTCCTTTATTAATGGCAGTTCGTGCTTTTCATGGTATCAGTATGGCTGGAATGACCATTGGTTATATTGCTTTAGTAACTGACTTATCTCCTCCTGGTCACCGAGGAGAATTAGTTGGTTATATGAGTTTATGTAATCCAATAGGTATGGCTATTGGACCCGCGATCGGTGGTTTTTTATTAGAAGCTACTGGGTATGTGACTTTATTTATAGTTTGCTCTACTTTAGGAATTATGAGCTTATTGTGTAGTTTGCTAGTTTGGGAGCCACATTCAATAGTAGAAAAAAATTCTCACTCCCATCAGTTTAAGCAACAAAATTTCTGGCAAATATTGGGGAGTCGTAGAGTTTTGGTTCCCGCTTTTGTGATGTTGATCATAGGCTTAGTCTTTGGTACAACTGTTACTTTTCTACCACTGTATATCCAGACAAATAACATTCCTTTGAATGCTGGACTTTTTTATACTGCAAGAGCGATCGCTAGTTTTATCATGCGTATTTTTACTGGACGAGCTTCTGATAAATTTGGTCGTGGCGTTTTTATTAGCGGGGGACTGGTATTTAGCTTCTTGGGTATGTTAACTTTATGGTTAGCAAATAGTAGCAATATGGTTTTACTAGCAGCTATTTTTGGTGGTTCTTCTGCTGGTTTAGTTTTACCAATGATGATTACTTTAATGACTGACCGATGTCCTCCAGATCAAAGAGGTAAGTTTTTCTCTTTTTGTATTGGTGGGTTTGATTTAGGATTAGCTTTAGCTGGACCTACTTTCGGTCTTATTGCCGAACAACTTGGTTATAGAGGTATGTTTGCTCTTGATGCTGGCCTTGCTTGTATAGCAATAGTTGTATTTATTACTTTATCAAATAAAGACTTACCCCATTCCATCAGATTTGCTTTTGGTCAGGGGCAAGATAATTATTCTGTTTCTGTTAATCACTAAAATAGGCAATCACCACTAAACATTTATCAAGAAAATTTAAACTTATTGTAATAAATGCTAAAAGCTAATTCCTATTTAAAACGGGCTTGGAGGGATTCGAACCCCCGACCTCATGGTCCGTAGCCACGCACTCTATCCACTAAGCTACAAGCCCTTTTTTTTGGCAGTAAGTTTTTTTGACTGCACTAATAATTAATCATAGCACAAATCAAAAAAATGACAAGGGGTTTTTCTAAATTTCAGCAAAATTTAACTCATTTGGATTCTGAGGGTGGAGTCCAAATGGTAGATGTATCTGCTAAAGTGCCGACTGTGCGTGAAGCTGAGGCAGCGGGACAAGTGCGGATGTTGTTAGAAACTTTTGAGGCTATTGAAGCAGGTAATAGTCCCAAAGGTGATGTTTTGGGTACTGCTAAGTTGGCCGGAATCATGGCAGCCAAGCAAACAGCCCAACTTATTCCTTTGTGTCATCCTTTGCCTTTACAAAAGATAGATGTCCAGTTAATTCCTGATCGGCAGTTGCCTGGATATCAGATTCGGTCACTGGTGAGGACTAAGGGGGAGACTGGGGTGGAAATGGAGGCTTTGACGGCGGTTTCTGTGGCTGCTTTGACTTTGTATGATATGGCTAAGGCTTTGGAAAAGTCTATTTGTATTGAGTTAATTCGTCTTTTGAGTAAGAGGGGTGGGAAGTCTGGGGATTATGTTTCTAAGTAGGGAGTAGGCAATGGGCAATAGTTGCAAAAAGATTCCGGTTGTGCGTAGGGTAGGGGTGGGTTTTGAGCAGAAATTTTCATGAGTAATCTCAGATATACATAAACCCGCCCCGTTAGACTATTGTTTATTTCATAGGGGGCGGGTTTATCTGACAGAAGCGTGAAAACTCGTTAACTAACTTGTGAACCCCCCCCTACAGAGCCTGATTTAATGCACCATTTTAGAGGATTATACCTGGAATGAAGAATCAAAGTCCAAAATAAAATTTGGGTGGGTAAAATAAATATTGCTAAGTTGCCTTTACAATAGTTAAAGAAATTGAACCGTAATTAAATTTTTTTTTAATATTATGCCTCCTCGTTGGCCTCGCAAACCTGACCGTAATGACCCAGAGTTCCGGAAGTTGGATGACCGAATGAATTTTGCGATTCATGTAGCCATTTTGGCTGCAAGTAATTCTGGTTTATGGTTTTTCCGTAATCTAACAGCAGCAAATTGGCCTTGGGCTATCTGGGTGACTGGTGGTTGGTTATCTTTATTATTAATTCATGGGGTATATATTTTTGCTCTTGCAGATTATACCTCCATTTCCCAAGATTCTATATCAGATAATTAGAGTGATTATTTAGCTAAAAAATTTAGGTTTAATTATTCTTGTTATGACTAAAAAATTAGCTCTCTATTCGTAAGCATTTAGCCATCAGCGACTAGCTATTGTTTTTGATTTTAGATGAAATTTTTTTATTAATTGAGTGGAAATTAAAACCTATTACAGAATCAAGGTTTTATGGCTGATAGCTGACAGCTAATAGCTGAATGCTTACTAAATTATTAATTCATGGGGTATATATTTTTGCTCTTGCAGATTATACCTCCATTTCCCAAGATTCTATATCAGATAATTAAAGTGATTATTTGCAAGCATTCAACCATCAGGAATCAGCAATCAACTATTACTTTTAGTGAGTGATAAAAGCTTAATTAATAAAGCTATAAAAATTTTACTATAAAAGTCATGTCTAAAATCTATATTCACTTAAAATCTATCCTTAAACATAGAGTATTATTGCTGATAGCTAATAGCTGAATCCTTAAAAATAGGGAATTATGAAAAAAGTATTTTGGCGCTCTATGAGATGCACCAAAGAAAATTAGTTTTAATTAGGTTTTGCTGATTAAATTTGAATGTATTTACAGATAAAGGTTTTAGTCTTTTTAATCTACCCATTGCTAGCAAGATGCTAAAAACATTTAATTATTAATATCTGTACTTCATATAATTGGAATCTGCCGTATGTTGTAAATAATTGCTGATTGCTATAATAACCGATCTAGGCTTACCCACAAGGAAAGCAATTTCAAAGTTTGAGATGGCTGCGATGTCGCTCCCAATCACATAAATATATTGTTTTGCGTAAGTCCTGTCATAAATAATAACTAATAAATAAAATGAGTAATACAACACAAATAATTGAGAGTTTAGCAGCAGAAATAGGAGATAAAGTATATATTGATGTTACTGGTTGGCATCTATATTTATCTGATGCGAAATTACATTTAACTTTAGCAGAAAAGTTTTATCCGATTTTGGCTGAGGATGTTCCTTCTGAAGTTCAAATTGTAGAAATATTGCATAGTGTTTCTGTTAAGTTAGGTGCTGGTAGAAAGGAAGTTCCTTTGATAGATTTATTGCCGATAAAATGTCAGGATGATTTAATGGAAGTTTTGGCAGAGTTTCGCGAAAAAATGTAATTTTAGGTAAGTATTTTCTGCGGAATGCTGCCCAAACAACAGTTAGCTATTAGCTTCAGATATTTTACTTTTAAAGCAGCAAAAAACTTACGGGAAATTATGAATGACCATCTCTTTTACAGCTCCCATAAATCCTAACTATACTGTAAGGATGTTGTATGCCAAGTCCCTACTAACCTAGCAAAAAGAATTTTTCAGCAAACTCTAATTAGGTTATTTGTTTCAGTAAATTTTTAGAAGCAACCTAATCTTTTTTTGCTATTCTTTAATAAAAAAGTAAACCGATTGTGTAGAGTTTTTTCAAGTATATATAATTAATTCAGCACTCAATAATTCTCAGGATAATCTCAGGATTAATTATTATTATATTAACTTCAAGTAACTAATATTGTAAGCATTCAGTCGTTAGCTATTAGCTAGTCTCTTGCAGAGGAACTTTGTGAACAGCTATTAATTGTGAAAAAGGTAAAATAACCCTTGAAATTGAGAAACAATAAAAAGTTACTGTCGAAGCTCCTGTGCCAAAACTTAGAAGTAATTATTCGGGTGCATCTCAACTCTGAATAAAGCCAAAAACTTACTGCTTTTAGAGAAAAGGAAATAGGGAAAAAGTATTTGGGATCTCTATGAAATGCACCCAATTATTCATTATTCATTTAAACACTATTTAAGAGCAAAAAGTCTTGTTCCTGACAGCTAATAGCTATGGGCGCGAAATTCTTACATAATAACTTAATAACTGAAACAATCGACTATGACTACCTCAAATATTGCTAAAAAATCTCTCAAAAATAATTTTAAGAATCTAGTTTTCCTGAAATTACGCTTGCCAACATTATTCTTAACAGGAGGAATAACACTATTAACAATTATTGTAATTGCTTGGTTAACTGGAGTTGGTCAGATAGATGAATTTTTTACTCAAATTAATTACTTCCAAGAAAATCCACCCATGTGGGTACAAATACCAACAAATAATAGTAAATATTTAGTTTTGCCGACAATTTTACTATTTTTAATTGCTCAAGGAATTATGAAAATTTCCCCTACTCCGAAAAATTGGTCGCGAGTTCTCGTAGTAGGAATTTTATTAGGTTTAACCATTCGTTATTTATCTTGGCGATCGCTCTCAACCTTAAATCTAAATAACCCAATAAACGGTATATTTAGTTTGGGGTTATTAGGTCTAGAAATTGTAACAATAACTAGCGGAGTTCTAGGTTTATTGTTAATGTTTAAAGTCAAAAATCGTCAGAAAGAAGCAGATTATTTTTCTCAAGCAATTTTAGATAAAACTTTTCAGCCATCAGTAGACATATTGATTCCTACTTATGATGAAGCAGAATTTATTTTAGAACGTACCATTATTGGCTGCCAAGCTCTAGAATATGAGAATAAAAAAGTTTATTTGCTAGATGATACTAATCGACCAAACGTGAAAAAATTAGCAGAAAAATTAGGCTGTGAATATATAACTAGATATGATACTTCTCATGCTAAAGCCGGAAATTTAAACCACGCCATTACCAAAACAAATAGTGAAGTTATTGTTATTTTTGATGCTGACTTTATTCCTACAAAAAACTTTTTAACTCGGACTTTAGGATTTTTCCAAAATGAACAACTTGCCCTATTACAAACTCCTCAAACTTTTTATAATATCGACCCCATAGCTAGAAATTTAGGTTTAGAAAATATTATAACTCCAGAAGAAGAAACATTTTACCGACAAATTCAACCTATGAAAGATAGTGCAAATGGAGTTTTGTGTGCAGGAACTTCTTTTTTAGTCAGACGAAAAGCTTTAGAGTCAGTAGGAGGGTTTATAACAGAATCAATCTGTGAAGATTGTTTTACAGGAGTTCTTTTATTAGCTAAAGGTTATCAGTCAGTTTATTTAGAAGAAAAATTAAGTGCTGGTTTAGCTGCAGAAAATATTTCTTCTTATGCTACTCAAAGATTAAGATGGGCAAGAGGAACCTTACAAGGATTTTTTATTAATTCTAATCCTTTAACAATTCCTGGATTAAATATTGGTCAAAGATTGTCTTTTTTAGAAACATTTTTTAGTTGGTTTACTAGCATTAGTTATGTCGGTTTTTTATTCATGCCATTAGCTTATGTTTTTCTTGATGTAATTCCAATTAAAGCTTCTGCTGGTGAATACTTATATTTCTTTTTACCCTATTATTTCGCAAGTTTTACTGTATTTTCTTGGCTAAATCATCATTCACAATCATTAATTTTATCAGGTTTGAATCATATTATTTTAGCTTTTCCTAAAGCAATAACAATAATTAAAACTTTCCTAAATCCATTCTCAAAAAAATTTAAAGTTACACCAAAAGGAATTAAAAGCGATCGCTACTATTTTAATATAAATTTAGCCTTGCCTTTAGTCATATTTTTAGTTCTGAATAGTGTAAGTTTATTTTTTAATTTGTACAACAACTATATAAATCCAAGCTGGGAAGTAAGTGAACAGATAGAAAATTTTAATTTAGGATTATTTTGGAGTGTGTACAATATTTTGATGATTTCGGGAGCATTATTAGCAATTATAGATGTACCAAAACAAGACATATATGAATGGTTTAACTTGCGAAGAGTAGTTAAATTAAAAATTGGGAACCAGATATTTTGGGGTACTACTAAACAAATGTCAGAGGTAGGTGCTGAGATAGAGATTAATCAAAAACTTCCTGATAGTTTACTGGCAGAAAATTTGTCTTTAAGATTGAAAATTATTCCAGAAAAAATTGATTTACAAGCTGATATAACCAATATAGAAATAAGTGAAAATTTTCCTTGTCTCAAAGTAATATTTAAGGAAGTAAACATATCTACAAAACGGCAATTAATAGAATTATTATTCTGTCGTCCTGGGCAATGGCAGCCATTAAAAGCACCAGGCGAATTAAAATCTTTATTATTATTATTTCGAGTATTGTTGAAGCCAAGATTTATCTTTGAAAGAAAACCAAAAAACAAACCAATGGAAGTTAGTCAACTTTAGCTTCAATAATTAATAATGAATAATTAATAATTAGGGTTGGCGTATCGAAATCTAAAAGTCTTGACAGATAGAGATTTTAGGCTTTTTAAGTCATGAAAAGTACCTGGTTTTGAGCTTCTGAATGCACAGTTCCCAAAAAATCAAAAAGTTAGTACTTTAGGCACATTAGTTGGGCAAAAAAAATACTTTCCTGCTCCCCTGCTCCTAAAAAAAGACTTTTTCAGAAGATGGAGTGATGGGGAGTAATTTTGTTCCCCAACTCTTCCCTAAAATACGCTCCTTTTTAAACACCTAAAAAGTTGAACTTTTTCATAACCTTAAAAAAGCTCAAACTCTTAAAGAAGATTCCATTTTGGTTAAAATACACTGACCCAAGCAAGATGCACAGTTCCCGAAAAATCCCACTGACAGAATTTAATTATTAAACCTGTACTTCATCTACTTGGAATTTTCCATAGATGTCATATTTTTCATACTTTTTTAGCAAACCCTAATTATTCATTATTCATTATCAATCTAGTTCTCAAAATATCAGCAATAGTAGAACAATAACTCGGCATTTCAAAAGTTGTAGGATTAATAGGATTTTGATATGTAAAATGGCGATACTTTAAACAGAATCTATCCCAAACTCCTATTTCGATTTTAAATACTAAAATTATGATCTCTATTAACCAAGGAGCCAAACTAAAACGGAAAAATATTCCTTTGTTCAAATATTCACAAATCTCCTCAACAACCTGATTGACTGTAACTTTATCATTCCCTAAAACTAACTTTTGTAATTCTTTTGACTGAGGTGGATTTTCTACTAAATAACTAACCACTTCAGCAATATCAGCAGCATGAATAAAATGGAAACTACCATCAACCTTTAACCATTTAATCAAACCAATATATTTAACTATTTCTGGTAAACCAGCAGAAATATGAGAATATGGTTTTTCTTCATCTCCTCCAAAAACTAAAGTAGGAAAAAGACAAGTTAAAGGCGGTATATTTCTTAATCGAGATAACTGATACATACAATCATGCTTAGAGCGAATATAGTCAGTACCAATCTCTCCAGCTTTTCTGAGTAATCTATTATTTTGATCAAGGATACTAGCAGTAGAAAAATAGATGATATTTTCACATATTTCTGGATTTAGTAATTTGATTAACTTGAGAGTTGCCACCACATTAATATCAAAAACTTCCTGCACATTTCCCCAAGCAGTAGCAACTAAAATTGCCACATTAATTTCTTTTAGTAAGGATGAAAATTTATCAATTTTTCTCAGATTTGCGTTTAAAATATTAATACCAGGACGAGCTTTATAGTCAACTCTTAATTTATCTGGGTTCCTAACTAATAAGTAAAGTTCGTGGTCAGTATTTTGAATTAAAGATTCAACAATATAATGACCAATACATCCACTAGCACCCGTTATGAAAATCTTTTTATGATTCATATAAATCAGTTATTAGTTATTAGTTATTAGTTATTAGCAAAATTTGTAGTGGACTGACACAACTAAAACTGTGCAGAACACTTTTTTCGTATAGTTCTTTTGATAGGAAGATTTAAGTGTTTTTTCTAATTTAACATTTAAGGTGTGTCAGTCTAGTCAGAAAAATTCACCACTCACCTCCTTGGATGGGGTGCTTCAGAAAATGAATTTAATTTCTATTTCACAAAACAAAATAAGCTTAAATTCTTTCACCATAAACTTAGGGGTAGATTAGAAACCCACCCCTACGAAAAAATCATATCAACCTCGAAACTTACCTTAACTGAAGTTAAGCAGTTAACGGTAATAAATTTCTTACCTCTTTAGCAGTCTTAAAGAAGAACTCTACATTTTCTTCAGGAGTCTTCTGCAAAACACCATGTCCTAAATTTAATATATGACCCCGGTTACCAGCTTTACGAATAGTTTCCAGAATACGAGACCTAATAAACTCCTTAGAACCAAACAATACACCAGGATCGATATTTCCCTGTATACCAATATTTCTACCAAGCCGTTGTCTAGCTTCCCCAATATCCACAGTCCAATCTACACTCACAATATCAACACCAGTCTGAGGCATTCTCTCCAACAATCCAGCACTACCATTAATATATAGAATAAAAGGAGTATTAGGATGAGTCTTCTTAACCTGCTGCACTACCAATTTTTGATAAGGCAAAGCAAAAGTTTCATAATCTTGGGGACTAAGTTGGCCTGCCCAAGAATCAAACATTTGGATAACTTGCGCCCCACTATTAATTTGATAACGAGCATAAACAGCGATCGCCTCTGCCAGTTTAGCCAAAAATTGGTGTAACATTTCTGGCTCACAGAAAGCCATCTTCTTAATATTTGTATAATCTTTGCAACTCTTACCTTCAATAGCATAAGCAGCTAAAGTCCAAGGTGCCCCAACAAAACCTAAAACTGCTGCCTCATTCTTAACTTCTCTTCTGAGAACCTGTAAAATTTCTCTAATAAAAGGTAGAGACTCTTCCGGTTCGATAGGATGAAGTTGGTCAATTTGAGATTGAGTGCGAATAGGGGGGTTGATAATCGGTCCTTTACTTTCCACAATATCAAAATCAATCCCGATTGCCGGAAGAGGAGTTAAGATATCTGAGAATAAGATTACTCCATCAGGCTTAAAAGCGTGGAAAGGTTGCAGAGATATTTCCACAGCAATATCTACATTTTCAGAACGCTCGCGAAATGATGGATATTTATCTCGTAAATCTCGATAAGCTTTCATGTAGCGTCCCGCTTGTCTCATCATCCATACAGGAGGACGCTCTAATAATTCACCGCGAGTTGCTCGTAATAAATAGGGTGTTTGGCTTAATTCTGCCATATTTACTGTACCTTTTACTTCTAAAGTCTTTTCTTTTAATTAAGGCTCAACTGAATATTGTCCTGATTCGATAAGTTTACAGGGATGTGACATTTGTGGGAATAGTTAAGTTTGAATTGTAACGAAAGTTTACTTAAAAGAAGGAAGTGTAGTAGGAGAATAGTGATTCATTATATTAGGTGTTGATATAAGGAAACCCAAGCAAAAAAAGAGTCTATCTCAATTTTTTTCTCCTTTGTTTTGCCATCTTTATTAGGTAGCGCTCTCACTTAACCTAACCTACTTATCCATTATTAACTTGTAGGTTAGGTTGACAAAAGAAATCCAACCAAAATAATAGACTCTCTCAATTTTTCTCCCTTCCTTTTCTTATATTTCTTAGGTAGCGCCCTCCCTTAACCAAACCTAATTTATTCTCGACAAATTATCAATTACTCTATTTCTTTATTTCCTAATTCAAAGCCATTGTCTTTAATATAAACATAAGGAATAGTTGTTGCCTGAAAATCAACTATATTAGCTGAGTTTTGTACCCACTGACAATAAAGTGGATTTAATTTTTGATAAATTTGTTTGAGAGTTTGTATTTCCGCTTCAAGTTGATTAGCCGTTTCGTTAACCTTTTCTACTTGTTCCTGTAATTTTTTTCCCCCCTCATAAACTTGCTGTTGTAACTCCAACCATTCCAGTCGAGATTTTTTCGGTTCTAGAGTACTTTTTTTCTGATTAAGTTCTATTTCTAATGCTTTAAGAGATTGATTAATTTCTTGCATTTCTGCTTCGCACTTTGCAGCTTCTTCAGTATTTTTTTGACGAAACTCTGCTAATGCTTCAGGAGTATTATTTTTAGGAAAGCTAACATTTATTTGAAAAGAGGAACGTTTTTGACGAAGTGTATATATTTGGGTTTGTAAAGTTTCTATTTCTGTATTTAAAGTTTCTACTTTTAACTTTAGTTCAGCTATATTTTCTATCATAATTTCAGAAGAAGTAAGAAGTAATAAAGAAGAAGCCAGAAGGAAGAAGCAAGAAGTAATAAGAAAAGTGGATGAGTATATAGATCAATACTTTATAATTTTTGGTCTTATCTATTTGCGCAACAGGAAAACCTATTGAAGTATAAGAATCTTACTTTCGTAGTAACTTTTAATTATTTCTAAATTTATCAATTACTTTTATCTCTTCCTTTTATTAATAGTTGATAACTGTTTGGCCAGCATTCCATAGGAAATACTTACAAAAAAACTGTAGAAATTTATTCATATTAGTCCTATTTTCGCTTAATGAAAGGAAACCAAATCCCTGCTATAAAATATTACAAACTACTTAGGGCTTGCTGATTAAATCTCAAAGTTTTTCCAGATCAAAGTTTCAGCCTTTGCAGATACTAATAAAGTAGGAGCTTTTAGGTAATTCTAGTACAGTTCCCGAAAAATCAAAACCTATAATTTTCAGCAAGATAGAAGTAAAAAATCAAGAGAAGATTTTTCTGACTAACTCTTCTATAATTTCTATTTCTCCTAAATTCTGGATTCTCGATTTTGGCTTCTCCGTGCTACTAAAAGACTTTTACGGTTCCCGATAAATCAGCAAGTCCTATTTAAAATTACTATAGTCGATTAGGAACTACTATATATCCAGTTGTGTAATTTCCCAATACCAAATTTTTAGTTTCACCCCAATACCACCAGTATGCACCAATATAAGCACAAATTAAACTATCTAATTTATCTTCTGTATTTTTGAGGGAAGCTATACTATTAATTTTTTCCATATCTAAAAAATTATCGGAAATTACCAAAGCAGGTTCTAGAGTTGGCAGAATATTTATAATGTATTGGTAGAGTTTCAAAAGCTCTAATTTACGGTCAGCTAATCTGCCTTTTTTATATTTCAAAATTTTGTCTAATTGAAACAAATTAACTATAGCTGGATGGGGAAAAACTTCAATTTGAAAACGTCCTAATTTTTGAGGTTCAATAGTTGGTGCATGAATAAAATTTTTAGCTTCTAAACTAATACCAAAATTAACAGTTCTCTCAGCAAAAGGGCGGTTTAAATTTGCTGGATAACATCCTGCATGATAACGACCAAAATATTTATGAGTAAGTTTATCTGGCAGTCTAGTTCCTATTTGATTTGGAATTATTGTAGGAGCATCTACAGCCATTAAAGCAGGAGTTGATAGAGGAGTTAAATTATCAATCCAATTGAGAATATCTTCAATTTCTAGTATGCAATCTAACTCTAATATTTTTAACTTATTATCTAAGTATTGTAGACAGCATAAACCACTTTTTCCAGATTTCCAACCCAGGTCTATTCCGATAAATTTCATACTTTTTATAAAGATAAGCATTCAGTCGTCAGCCGTCAGCCGTCAGCTATTAGCTATTAGCTATTACTTTTAGTTTTTGATACAACGCTTCATTATTCAGAAATTTTATCTTACTACAAAAGCCAGTCTTCAAGTGTATATTTGTTTAAGTCTCCTCATTAAAGTTGAGTTTTTTATTGCTAATAGTTGAATGCTTACGAAAAAAGAAGGAATAAGACAAAAATATTTAGTTAGTTATTTAGGATAGTTTTTGATATGGTTTAAATAGGATTTCTGTTTTAAGATTGCTATTGTTAGCAAAATTCTTCCAAGACAAATACTGGGTGCATCTCATATTTGCAAAAAATACTTTTTCCCCATTCCCCATTCCCCATCCCCTGTTCCCTATTCCCTATTCCCTATTCCCTAAATAGGAAGGCAATAAGATATTTTTTTGAGGTACAGAAAGATTTTTTACAGAGGATTTTTTCTCAGTTTTCTTTTTGACCTTTTTAACAAAAGATTTTAGAGATCGGGGCGACCAAAAATTGTCATTTAATTCCACAATAAATTTCTCAATATTAGAGTTGTCTATAAAAAATGAGTCATTTTGATACCTCGAAGGCGAGCAAAACTTAGAATTTTTTTCAGAACAATTTAATCCCTTACAAATAAAATAAGCTACAACTGTACAACAATTATTTTTAATAAAATGATATTTAGTTATTTTGTCTGATAAATCATTGTTTAAATACTTTTGATAAAACTTTCTGATTCGAGATTCATTTAAACCATAAAGAACAACTTTTTTATGAGGTTTACTATCTCGGCGATCGCAATCTTTTTGAAAAGAAATTGGTTTAGCTCTAGGAAGAAAAGTATCGGTTATGATAGACTGCAAAGAAGCAGATTTATTAGAGTTTTGCCAGAAAGCTTTAGAGTTTTGAACTTTAGGGTGATGACTTATATAAATTTCATCTTTCGGGTTTTTGTCATTAATAACAAACATAGAAACATGACCTACATCTAACCCATATATAGCATTATAGGTATTATCTCTAAGTGTACCTTTCCAGAAATTAATTATTACTGTCATATCAGTTATTAGTCAGGAGTCATAATTTTAAAAATTGATAATTATTATCAAAATTTTCACAAGCAATTTAATTGCTATATTACTTGTGGGTGTAATTCATTGAGTATTAATATAAGTCAAATTTAACAGCTTTGCAATTAGATATTTCTTTCAGATACAGGAAGATTTTTTAGAGATGAATTTTTCTCAGTTTTCTTTTTGACTTTTTTCACAAAAGATTTTAGAGACTGAGGCGACCAAAATTTGTCATTTAATGCTAAAAGCAATTTTTCAATACTAGATTCATCTTCGGAAGATGAATCTTTTTGATACCTGGAAGGTGAACAAAACGTATAATTTTTTCAGAACAATTTAATCCTTGGCAAATCAAATAAACTATAACTGTACAACAATTATTTTTAATAAAATGATATTTAGTTATTTTGTCTGATAAATCATTGTTTAAATACTTTTGATAAAACTTACGGATGCGAGATTCATTTAAACCATAAAGAACAACTTTTTTATGAGCTTTACTATCTCGGCGATCGCAATGTTTTTGAAAAGAAATTGGTTGAGGTCTAGGAAGAAAAGTATCGTTTATAATAGATTGCCAAGAATTAATATAATTTTTAACTTGAGGATAATGACTGATATAAATTTTATCTTTAGGATTTTGGTCATTAATAACAAACATAGAAACATGACCTAAATATAATCTAGATAAAGCATCAAATACAGTATCTCCAAGTTTGCCTTCCCAGAAATTAATTATTACTGTCATATCAGTTATTAGTCAGGAGTCATAATTTTAAAAGTTGATAATTATTATCAAAATTTTCACAAGCAGTTTAATTGTTATATTACTTGTGGGTGTAATTCATTGAGTATTAATATAAGTCAAATTTAACAGCTTTGCAAGTGGTAAGTTGCTTATAGCTGAAGATGCAAATATTTATCTCTATATTTTTGCGCATTCAAGACTAGAATTAATTTCCGAAATTAACGAAAAAATTATTATGATGTGGCATGAATATGCTCAAGCTGAATTAGAGAAATTATCGCCAGATGCTCAAATATTAAAGACTATTTTATTAGAAACTTTAAAAGAAATTCATTGATGTCTAGTAAAAATAAAAGCAGGGTTTATCAGTTATTAGTTATCAGTACCTCAGTTAATTTTTTTTCATTCCCTTAAAATAGAAAACTTGAAACCTAATTTTTAGTTAGTAAATTATACTTCTATTAGCTGTAATTAATTTAAAATTAGGTATTAATTAAATATATCAATATGAAATGGTTCGTGAAAAAAAGAGAATATTACAACCTATTTAGGGTTGCCATACCATTCAAATTTTACTGCTTTTCAAGATGATTTTTTTGAATACTGATAATGGAGTCAATAAATTTTTCAAAGTCATTGCTATAAGAAATGTATTGAGAAATAATTATTCAACCTTCATAACATAAAAGTATACTTATACCATTTCAATAAAATGGTTAATTACAGTTTCTCTTAGTATATTTTCCTGGTTTATAAATTGATAAAAATTTGTACTTAATTAACTAAAAAACTTCTGCAACTATTTTCAACGATTGAGGCATTTTCTTTGGTTTTGAGCTGGAGATAAACCTTCTATTCTTGTAGTTTCCATAGGTTGATTTAGTTGAATATTATAAAGTCTAAGCATAGCAAAACCAACACTCCCAACTGCCAAAAATCCAACAGTGCTAATTAATGCTATTTGCGTCAATTTTTGTTTTCGAGAAGGGGCTAATACTTCTAAGGGAATTAAAGCATCAAGAGCTAATTCTGCTGATGAATACCTATCTTTATAATTAGGTTGTACCATTTTTTCTAGCCAGATAATAAAGTCTTGACTTAGGTGTTTTACTTGCTGCTGAAAATTAATTTTTCCTGTCTCATCCATGAGACTGCCTACTTCTGTTGCCGGGGTGTTTGTTAATAGACAAATTAATGTTGCACCGAGACTATATAAGTCTGATGCTATTGTTAATTCCCGATTAAACATTTGTTCTGGAGGCATAAATCCTAACGTACCTTTGACTATGCTACTAACAGCAACTTCTCCTCCTCCTATTCTGGCAAAACCAAAATCTACTAGGCTAATATTCATCTGTTCATCTATTAGAATGTTTTCTGGTTTTAAGTCTCTATGAATTACTGCTGGAATTCTGTTTTGGAGGTATTTAATAATTTCTAGAACTGAAATTGCTATTTGTTTAATTTGTTGGGGTTCCCATTTTTTAGAGGTTGTAAAATTTGCTAAAGAAGTAGCGTTTTTATATTCTTGTACCATGCAAAAACCTGATGGTGTTTGGAAGGAATCTAAGTAGTGAGGAATATTAGAATTATCTAGAGTTTTTAATACTTGAACTTCTCTTTCATAAGCTTGATATTCTGACCAATGCGCTCCAGTTGTAGCAAATTGAAATTGTTTAACTACTACTGTTTTTTGAGTGTTAATTTCTGTGGCAAGATAGGTAACTCTTCCACCAGCTCGGTTGTGTCCGAGTTCTTTGATTATTTGATAGCCGTAATTGGAAAAGTTGGGGTAGTTATTCATGGGTTTTTAGTAAGTTTTTAGAGGGCTGATAATAGGAAGCAATTAAATTTTTAGATCGGATTCTATAAGGCTAGATTTTGATTATGGTTTAATTAAGTTTGGCTCTACTTTTCTGTATTTAGCAAATATTTTAGCAGGTTTGAATAATATATAAATTAGGGGTATTAGGGTAATAGAAAGACAGGCGATCGCTACTCCTGATGAGACTAATATTTCTCCTAAAGTAAAGCAGTATGGTTGAGGAATAACTTCAAAACAAATTTTAAAAATTATAATTAAACTAAAGTCTAGTCCTATTGTTAAAAGAGATATAAGTCTTTTTTCTATTTTGGAGAACAATTGATCTATCTCGTTTTTAGGTATTATTAATTTAATTGTTTCTGTCAATATAGACAAATATAGCCCAGCTAAAAAATAGGAAATTGGTATTACTATAGCTATCAATAATAGATCCAAGAAATTTTTTTCCACCAATGTCCTTGCCAATGGAGTTTCTGGAAAAACGAGAAAAATGAAAATTCCAATAATTATCATAGGAAAAAAACTAACCATTCTTATGTAGTCAATAATTATGTCTACCCAATTAACGAAAGAATATACTCCTATAAATATTGCTACCCACAAAATAGATACAGGATGGAGTTTCAAGAATGGATTAAAAATGTAAAATATAGACATTGCCACAACAAAGCGACAAAAAAAGAACATAAAAATAGATTTAGCTTCTAATTTAGGCAAACTACCAATTTTTACCTGAACATTTATCTTGTGAGTTTCTAATTCTGAATTACTGTGTAAAATTATCTCCCTTTTATAAATTCTATTTTTTACTAACTTACTGGTATCTACTGTAATTTTACACTCTACATTATTGCCTTCAAATTTCTGAGGTAAAAATGAAATCCAACTATGGTCATAAGGAGTATGAGGAGGGTAACTAATATGGGGATTAACTTCCCATTTACCAAATAAAATTGTTTCTGGAATTGGATTAGTAACTATTATTACTTTTGTTAATTTTTCTCCCCATTCATTACTAGGAAATTCCAGATTTTTTCGACTAATTCTAACTTTTGGTAAACGGTTCACAGCTAAAGGTTGAAGAACAGCTAAAGCTTCCTTAGCATTTTCATATCTATCTGTATATTTTGGTTCCGTTATCT
>NZ_JAYKGW010000068.1:0-8483 GCF_035285525.1 Okeania sp.
ATCGAAAAACACTAATTAAGGAATTAGTTAATGGGCAAGGACATGAAGTTATATTTCTCCCTAAATACTCTCCAGATTTAAATGATATAGAACAGGACTTTGGTGCATTAAAGAAGAAAAGAATGTAAGAAGGAAAAGACAAATCCATTGATGATGTTATTAGAGATTATTGCGCTTCGAGTGTGTCCCACTCTTATTCAGAATGACTATATTTGTTATTGCGAAGGAATGTGTTTGCGTAGCATTCCGGACCGAAAGCAATCTCAGGCCAACTTCGTATTGCACCATTTTAAGATGAAACAATCTACTACATTACTATAAAATTAAAAAGTTAATCTAAACAATTATTAAGGATAAAATGTTATCTACTACAGAATTACTTATCGCTACTAAATGGTTTGGTATTGCTACAATTGGATTTTTGATTTTGGCAATTATTGGCTTTATTTTGAAATGGGGATTTAGATTTAGATTAGTGGGAGTAACAGGTTTTATGGGAGTGCTAACTGCTGGTTTATTTGGTTTAAGTTTAGGATTATTTAACCGGGTAGAAATTCCAGGTTCGGTTCCATATACATTAGTTTATGATAATGGTGGAACTAAAACTGTAATAGCTGTTTCTCCAACTATTTCCGAATCAGAATTAACCGCAACTATGGAACAAGCAGCAGGAGATTTATTTTCATCAGGCCGTTTAGGTGGAGAGGATAAATTAACGATTAGAGTTAGAACAATTATTCATCCAGAAATAGGTGTTTCTGAACCTCTTTATTTAGGACAAGTTAAACGTTCTTTGTTTCAACGAGAAGATGAAAATATAGAGTTGAAAATATTTCCAGAAACTTTAGCAAAGTTAGAAAATTATCAGACTCAAATGTAGCACAGACATCTTGCCTATAAAAGCTTTATTGTTATTAGATTTAGCAATAAGTGTAGGTTGGGTTGAGGTATGAAACCCAACAAATATTTTGTTTGTTTCACTCCATTTAATTCAACCTATACTTTTAGCTTTATCAGTCTACTACTAAAGTGAATAATGGTTATAATATCAGATAAAAAAAGTAATCTAGTAAGGTGTGTTATGCAGTAAAAATTTAGACTATGAAAGATATTTAACAATCTGTCGTAAGCCACCATTTTATATGTGTCAATACTACTCTAATGTTGGGTTTCGTTCCTCACCCCAACCTACATCTATAAAAAAAAGGAGAATGTTTAATAAATGACAAATCAAAGAGATTTATTGAAAAGATTATTCAATGCTTTTAAACCTTCTGAACCTTTAAAACCTGGCAGTTCAGTATATGTTAATTGTCAGGATGTTAGAGGAGATGGAGATGTTATTACAGATTTAGCAGAGAATATTAAATTATCTGATAACAATACTTGTCAACTTTATGCCGGACATCGAGGTGCGGGTAAATCAACTGAACTTTTACGACTTAAAAAACACCTGGAAGATCATGGATATTTTGTTGTTTATTTCGCTGCCGATGAAAAGGATATTAATCCGGAAGATACGGAATATTCTGATATTTTGTTGGCTTGTACCAGACATTTATTAGAACATCTGAAACAAGCTAATCCTGAACCATTATTAGATTGGTTAAATGCACGGTGGTCAGATTTAAAAGATTTAGCAAATACAGAAATATCTTTTAAAAATTTAGATATTGAATCACAAATTAGTCAATATGCAAAACTTACGGCACATATTAGAGCTGAACCTAGTTTAAGAAAAAAAATTAGAGATAAAGTTAATCCTAATACGGAGAGTTTAATATCAGCTTTAAATAGTTTTATTAGTGAAGGGAAAAAGAAACTTAGTTCATATTCCCAATTAGTAGTAATTGCTGACAACTTAGACCGGATTGTACCAATTTATCAGTCAGAAGAACGTACTAATCACGATGAAATTTTTATCGACCGTAGTGCCCAATTAAAAGGATTAGATTGCCATACGATTTATACAATTCCTATTTCTATGATTTATTCTAATCATGCTCTTAATATGAAAGCTGAATATGATGATTATCAAGTTTTACCAATGATTATGGTGGCAACTCCCGAGGGAGAAACTTATGAATCAGGAGTTGCTAAAATGAGGAAAATTATTGATAAAAGGGTTCAGGAAATTAAACCAAATTTATGTTTAGAAACAGAGTTATTTGAAAGTCGAGAAGTTTTGGATAAAGTTTGCTTAGTAAGTGGAGGTCATGTTCGGGATTTAATGTTTTTAATGCAAAGTGTAATTAAACGTGCTGGAGGTAAATTACCTATTACTGCTAGAGTTGTACAAAGAGCAATTACGGAAGCTAGACTTTCTTATATAAGGTCTATTCAAGAAGAGGAATGGCAAGTATTGGTAGATGTTTTTCGTTCTAAAAAAAAGTTAAATAATCAACAGTACCGTAATTTATTATTTAATCGTTGTTTGCTAGAATATGTTTACTTTGATGAAGAGAGAGAAAAGCAAGTTTGGTATGATGTTCACCCATTGATTAGAGGTGTACAAAAGTTTCAGGAGTTACTGCAATGAAGGGAGAAATAAGCGAAGACCTCTCCCCCAACCCCTCTCCTGCAAGGAGAGGGGAGAAATTTTCCCCCTTCCCTTGCAGGGAAGGGGGTTAGGGGGTTAGGTTTTACCCACAATTTTAGTCTAGACAAAGTATATACTTATTACACTTTGATGAAGAGGAAAAAAAGCAAATTTGGTATGATGTTCACCCATTGATTAGAGCAGTACAAAAGTTTCAGGAATTAGTTTAATGAAGGGAGAAAAAATTGTTTCGGAAGAGGATTTATTATTAACATTTGCAGAGGAATATGAAGCTTTAGTAGAGAATATTAGATTTAGTGAAGGTTTTTGTTTATTGTTTGTGGAATGTTCCCCAGTACAGGGAACAAAAATTATGGAGAAAGTTCGCCTGGATATTCCTGAAGAAAAAGCGGAAGTTTTGCCTTTAGATAAGACTATTTATAATTTTTACAATCGAGTCAAAGAATTTTCTAATCTGAAAAAAATTGATATTTTATTTGTGACTGGTTTGGAATATTCTCTGTATCAATATGAGGATGAAATGAAAGAGAGAGGTTGGGATGATAATGAGATTATTTCTATTAGTAATAGAGGAGTTCCTCCAGTTTTAGTTAATTTGAATCAGCAGCGAGAAAGATTTAGGGATGATTTTGATATTTGCTTTGTGTTTTTGTTACCTAAGTTTGCTGTAGATTATCTGATTAAACGTGCCCCAGATTTTTTTGATTGGCGTTCTGGGTTATTTCGTTTTCCTATGGATAAGGAAAATTTAGAGCATGAAACTTTGCAGGCTTATTTCAAAAGATTAAAAAAAGAAGATTATGAAAACCTCACGCCTCAAGAATATAAGAAAGAATTAATTGAAATTCAAAGTTTAATTGATGAGGATCATCAAACTCTGGAAAGAAAGGTAGATTTATTAATTGAGGAAGGTAGATTAAACAGCAATATCGGGAAATATTTAGAAGCGATTTCTGCTTATGATAAAGCTTTAGAATTTAAACCAGAAAATGACCAAGCTTGGTACAATAAAGGCATTGCTCTGAAAAATTTAGGAAGACATGAACAGGCGATTTCTGCTTATGATAAAGCTTTAGAAATTAAACCAGATGATGACCAAGCTTGGTTTCATAAAGGTGTTGCTTTCCTACAGTTAAAATTTTATCAACAAGCAATAGTTGCATATAAAAAGTCTCTAGATATTAAACCAGACAATGAAGGTTCTATTAGTAATCTTGGCTTAATTAAATATGAAATAGGAAAAATAGATGAAGCAATAGAACATTGGCAAGCAGCGCTTAAAATTAATAACCAATTTGTAGAACCTAAATTAGCAATAGGAGTTGCCCTCTATAACAAAGGTGAAATTTCAGAAGGTTTAACAATAGCTAAAGCAGCATTAAAATTAGATAAAAGTTGGGGAAACTTACAGCGTCTCAAAAAAGAACTTTGGGGCAAAAAACTATTATCAGATACAGCAAAGTTATTAGAAAACCCTCAGATAAAAGCCTTACTTTTATTGCATATATAGAATAGAAATAGTCAGTTTATTTTCTGAAGCACTCAGCACAGAATAAGACTAACAAATTAATCCGTGTATCCGTGGCATAATCCCTGTGAGCTATCCGTAGCATAATCCCTATGAGCTTAGAAAATCCTCAGATAAAAGCCTGATTATCTAATACTAATTCTTGAAAGGTGCATCTCAAGTATTTACAAAAATACCTTTTTTATATTCCCCATTTCCCATTCCCCATTTGCTAAAAATTTATAACTTTTAACTTCCTGCAAAATTGAGATGCACCAAACAAAACTAATATCATGTCCGGATAATAAGTTCTCAAAAAACTTTTCCCTTTAAACCTTTCTTTTCCTTCTGCCTTCTGCCTTCTGCCTTCTGCCTTCCTTACTCAAAAATTTAACTATTCCGGACATAATATAACCTAAACTTTTGCCACTTCAGCAAACCTAATCTTCAAATAATCATCCTCCATTTTCGCCCCCGCAGGTTGCAACGCTGCTAAAGCTTGAGGCAAAACCAAATTCCGACGATGATTACCAATTCTAATATTCAATTCATCCCCAGTTTTATTCAGTTGAATTTTCTCCTTCGGAATACCAGGCAAATATAACTGCAAATTATAATTACCCTTCTCCTGCACCACCTTAACAGTATTTTCCTTATAATAAACCTGACTAGGATCCTCATCTCCATAAAGAGTTTCCTTCAATCTTTCCAAAGCAGCCAAACCACACATTTCCTCAGAATAAAGAGGCACTTCCTTCACAGGTAAAGGTCTAAAATTATCGTGAATTTCTTGCCGATATTGCTGTTGATTTTCCTTCCATTTTTGAAAGAAAGGATCGGTTACAGAATCAGGAATAATTCTATTAGCAACTACTAAATCTGTAGAAACATTATATAAACTTAAATAAGCATGAGCCCTTAAAGACTCCTTAATAACCATCTTCTCAGGATTAGTAACTAACCGCACAGAAGTCTTAGTATTATCAGTCAAAACCTTTTCCAAAGCCTCTATTTGTTCATAAAATTCATAAGGAGCATCCATGACTTCTTTATCAGGCAAAGAAAAACCAGTAATAGGTTTAAAAATAGGCTCAAAAAGAGGTCTCAAAGCAACCGACATTCCCTGCAAAGGTTTATAAAACTTCCTCATATACCAACCCCCTACTTCCGGCAAACTCAAAAGTCGTAAAGCAGTACCTGTCGGAGCAGAATCAATAATTAAAACATCATATTCCCCCTCATCATAGTGCCGCTTCATCCGCACCAGACCAAAAATTTCATCCATTCCCGGCAAAATAGCCAACTCCTCAGCTTGGACACCATCCAAACCCCGCGCCTGCAAAACTTGAGTAATATAACGCTTCACAGCTCCCCAGTTTCCCTCAAGTTCCATCAAAGCATCCAACTCCGCACCCCAAAGATTTTCCCTAACCTTCCGAGGTTCGTGACTCATTTCCATATCAAAGCTATCTGCTAAAGAGTGAGCTGGATCGGTGCTGAGAACCAAAGTTTTATGGCCTAACTCCGCACAACGTAGTCCCGTTGAGGCCGCTACCGATGTTTTGCCAACCCCACCTTTTCCCGTCATTAATATTACGCGCATTGATTATTTAACCTTTTGTGAAAAATTTTTACATATCTTAAACTTTAGCAGTTTTTGACTTTTCCAGAATGTCGTGGCATTAAGGAGATTTTTCAATATCACAATTATGTATTTTTGTCAATAATATATAGTAGTTGTAAAAAATTAAACTGAGAACTATTTACGCTTGATAATGCAGGTGAAAAACCTAACCCCCCAACCCCCTTCCCTCCCAGGGAAGGGGGAGAAAGACTCCCCTCTCCTTGTAGGAGAGGGGTTGGGGGAGAGGTCTTCTAGACCTGACTCAAATACCCACAATTTTGGTCTAGACACGGCACTACCTAATTTGAAAAAGCTGTTTCAAAACATCCAGTCGCGAGATATCCCAATAGTCAATATGACTGTTAATCAGTCCATCCGCATTAAGTTTCAATTCGCTCCAACCTGGTATTGCCATTCGAGGTTTCCAGGGAGTAGGAGCTGTCCAACTAAGTGTCCAACGGGTTTTAATTACATTTTCCGATTGACTAATATCGTGTAAATCAAGTTGAATATCATTAAACCAATTATTCATAAAACCAATCATTTTTTGATAACGAGCTATCCCTTTAAATTTATTTAATGGGTCTTCAAAATCAACATTTTCTGCGTAAATACTATAAGTTTGATCGATAGGAAATTTTTGATAATCTTGCTTAAGTATTGAAATAATATCCATTTAATTTATTGCTGATTGTTTTGTTCTTTATTCAATTTCAAATCTGAAAATATATAGCCATAATAAATCATTCCAGAGAAAAAACTGTAGGGATTTAGTCTCCAAACCCAAGCGCAAAGGATTTTGTCTCCAAACCCCTACGATAAAATATTAAAACCTATTAAAGATTGCTATATTTTTAACTAATAACTGAAAAGATTTAACTTGCTTTGATCAAGTAAGGTTTTAACCCAAGGTAATTATCCATTATCTATTATTCAAGAGAAAAAAACTGTAGGGATTTTGTCTCCAAACCCCTACGATAAAATATTAAAACCTATTAAAGATTGCTATATTTTAACTAATAATTGGAAAGACTTACAAAAGGTATGACAGCCTTCTAGGCTGTGTTACAAAGGTTTTAATTACAGGTAATTATCAATTATCAATTATTAATTATCTTCATACCATAAACGCTCTAACTGATAACGCCAAGCTGACAAAGTTTTTTCCCGATATTCTAAATTCATATCTATTTCTCCCATTAAACCTTCTGCATAAAAACGTTCTAAAGTTTGCATAGTTGCTTCTAAAGTTTGTCCTTGGAGTTTTGCTGCCTTAATTACTTGACGAATTTGATTTTCTATTACTTCATTAAAATAACCAGATATACCTTGCTCTTTTAAATCAAGTAATCTTTGAATAGCCTCTCTAAAATCTGCCACTGTTAATGTATAAAAATTATACTGAAATACTCCCCAAAGAACATTTTCATAGATAGCATAACGAGTTTCTAAAGTAACATCAAAATTAGCTTCAAGTAACTTTTCAAAAAAAGGTTGAGCATCTTCTTTAGGAGCAATTGGTATTAATATTCTCAACCAACTTTTGTCATCTGAGATAAGAATTAAAAGTCGAAACTTATCCGTTTCTATTTGCCATGAATTAGGTGATAGAGTTTGAATAGATGCTCCAAATATATTTTGTAGTGTTTGAGTAATTTCTAATAAATTCATAGTATATAAGTTTAATTAATATAGCGCTACGCCCTAGGGAATAGCGAACAGGGAACACTTAACTGGAAACAGGAGACTATCAAAGGGTTCTTCGTATAGGGAAATGCTCCACAAACAGAATTTAGAAATGTCCTAACTTTTGCTTCAATTTCTATAATTAACAATTAATAATTACCTCTTATTAAAGTGGATCATACTTCAGTGAGGTATACCTGTCGCGAGCAAGATGCTAGACACATTTAATTCTGATCTAATAGACATTTCCAGAAATAAAAAATTAAATCAATTATCGTACAAAAATCATCTATTCTTTCCCCCTACTCCCTACTCCCTCTTTTCTGGAGATGTCTAATGATAAACCCCCAGATTTTAACCGGGGGTTTTTTACCTAATAGAAGTTAGAAATAACGCTACACCGAAGCGATCGCTACTTCTTTATTGAACTAATAAACCACTAAATTTTTAGCCCATCCATTCGAGAACAGCTTCTTCTTTAGTATTAGTACGACGATCTGGAGTTTCACGATTAAACTTCATGTGAATAGAGCGGTTTTGTTCACCATCAACTGCTACTGCCATGATTGGATAATCAATCAAACCATCAGGGAAAGCCATTTGGAACCGGAATGTACCATCAGGATTCAATTTAATAGGTCGTCCACCGATGGTAACAGTGGCATCAGGTTCAGTTGCACCGTGGATAATAAGTTCAGCATCAGCAACTAACCAGAACTTGCGGGGACGAACTGGTGGCATGGAGGCAGCAACACCAGACATATTCATGCCCATACCGGAAGTGGTTAAACCAATACCAGACATATTCATGCCCATACCGGAAGTGGTTAAACCAATACCTGACATATTCATACCCATACCGGAAGCAGTTAAACCCATACCGGACATACTCATACCCATACCGGAAGCAGTTAAACCCATACCGGACATACTCATACCCATACCAGAAGCAGTTAAACCCATACCAGAAGTTGTTAAACCTACACCTGACATTCCGATACCCATACCAGAAGCAGTTAAACCTATTCCAGAAGTTGTTAAACCTACACCTGACATTCCGATACCCATACCAGAAGTTGTTAAACCCATACCAGAAGCAGTTAACC
>NZ_JAYKGW010000069.1:0-18104 GCF_035285525.1 Okeania sp.
TTTGTCTGGTCAAACTCAGTCAACTATAACTCAAAAATTTAATCAATGATCAATAAAACATCTCCTGGTGCTAATAACTATGTACCAGAAAAACCATCTCTAAAAATCGGATTACTTGCTCTGAAGCAAAAAAATTATTATCAGGCGATCGCTCACCTAAAAATAATTGCTGAACAAGAATCTCTCAAGGAAAAGTTAAGAGCTAAAATAGGTTTAGTTATTGCTTATGAAAAAACTAAACAAGTAGATAATGCTATTTCTTTATGTCGTAATCTTACTAAAGTTTCTGATAGTAAGATTCAAAGTTTTGCTGATCTTCATCTCAAAGAATTATTAAAGCAATATCCACCCCAAAATCTAACAAGATCAACAATTCCTACCCCTAAATCTCCAGAATTATCTCCCCAAAATCAACAACCTCTTGAAACAGAAATTATTCCTTTTCATCCTACTTCAGATAATTTGAAATCTGCTCAAAATCAGAATAAAATCTCTAAGCAAAATATTGATTTATCTGTAGGAACTGGTTTTCATTCAATCTCAAAAAAATCAAATAATTTCCCAAAAAAATCTACCCCTAAATCTCCAGAATTATCTCCCCAAAATCAACAACCTCTTGAAACAGAAATTATTCCTTTTCATCCTACTTCAGATAATTTGAAATCTGCTCAAAATCAGAATGAAATCTCTAAGCAAAATATTGATTTACCTGTAGAAACTGGTTTTCATTCAATCTCAAAAAAAACAAATGATTTGCCAGAAAATTATAGTCAAACTTCAGATTTTGTACAACATTCTCAGTCAAATAAAAATCATATAGAGATAAATAAAAATCAATCTCCTGATTTATCAAAGATAGTTAATAAGTCAAATTTAAAAAAGACAAATAAATCCGATAAAATTTCCAAAAAAATTGCTTATAACTCACAAAAAAATGTTAGTCAAACTTCAGATTTTGTACAACATTCTCAGTCAAATAAAAATCATATAGAGATAAATAAAAATCAATCTCCTGATTTATCAAAGATAGTTAATAAATCCAATTCAGAAAGTACAGAAGAATTCCATAAAACATCAACAAACACTACTTCAAACCAAACAGAAAATTCACCTAAATTGAAATGGCATCAAGCAGGAAGAGCCAAAGCAGGTCGTCGTCTTAAATCTCCTAATTTAACTCTTTTATGGATAGAACAAATAGTCGTAATTATTACTCTATTCTGGCTAAGTCTTACCATACTAAAATTTAGCTTAGATGCCACAAATGATTTTCTAGTTTGGCTGCCTTATTCTCAACCAATTCAAATTTTTTATCGAGACCCAACTCGCAATTTTATAATTTTTCTAACAGTATTATTTATATTCTCTCCTTGGTTAATTGATGGATTATTAATACTTACTTATAATCTCCAAACTCTACCAACAACAACTCTAATTAATTACAGTAAAGAAGCTAATAAACTACTCCGTAATTTCTGTAAAAAACAAAAGATAAAGAAAATTACTTTGAAAGTTTTACCAATAGATGTTCCTATAGCATTTAGCTATGGATGTTTGCCTCGTTTTTTCCGAATAGTTGTTAGTCAAGGATTATTAGATAATCTGGCAGAAGATGAAATTGCGACAATTTACGCTAGAGAAATTAGTCATGTTAAAATAGGAGATTTTCGGTTAATATCTCTAGCTAATTTAATGTTGCAAGTTCCCTACACTATTTATTGGCAATTAACTTTTTGGGCAGATTGGATATTAAATTATATCAATCATAAATTACCTGATTCTTCACCAAAAGTTATCAAATCTTTTTTGCCTATTTTAGTATCTGGTTTCAGAATTTTAACTGCAATAATTTCGACTCTTAGTTATGGTTTATATTGGTTACTAAAATTTCCTATTTATTCATTATCTCGTCAGCGAATTTATTATAGCGATCGCCTAGCTTGTAACTTAACTTATAATCCTAATGGTCTGACACGCGCTCTTCTAAAAATTACAATTGGTATGGCTAATGATATAGAAAATCAAGGCAAAACTAGACATTTATTAGAGAGTTTTGAAATATTAATGCCAGTAGGAATAAACCAAGCTATTGCTACTGGTAGTCTTATTTTACATAGTGATTTTGAATCTATTTTTAACTGGGATATTATTAGCCCGTATCGTCGATGGTTAGAAATTAATAATACTCATCCTTTACTTGGTGATCGCTTAAAAAAATTAAGTCTATATGCTAATTTATGGAAACTAGAAACAGAATTAGATTTAGAAAATATAAATGCTGATGTAGCTGCAAAAAATAAATTAATCAGTGTTACTGAAAACAAGAAAATTTCTATCTCAAAAAATATTTACTTGCCAAAACTTTTGCTTCAGGGAGCGCCATTTTTTGGTATTTTAATAGGTCTAGGTTTTGCTATTTGTTTATGGTTAATAGGTATATTTTCATCTGTTATTGGTCTTTGGCGTTTAGATTGGCTATTTGGAGATGTTTCCATTTTAGTTGGTTGTTTAACTATGGGTTTTAGTATTGGTATTTTGATGAGAATTAACCAATTTTTTCCCGATTTAAAGCTAACTAAAATATTGCAAAATTCTGACCTATTAGAATTATTAACTAATCCAAACGCTTTGCCATTAGATAGTCAAATAATTCAATTAAAAGGTCAGCTTCTGGGAAAAAGTGGAATGAGTAATTGGTTGGGACAAGATTTGATTCTGCAAACAACAAAAGGTCTAATTAAGTTGCATTATTCTAATAGATTTGGTCCTATTGGTAACTTATGGCCGAAAATGAATCGTCCTAGCGATTTTGTTGGTAAGTCTGTAACTGTGACTGGTTGGTGGAGGCGAGGAGCTACTCCTTGGATAGATGTAAATACTATAAAAGCTGAAAATTGTCAATCTATTAACAGCGACCATCCTCTTTGGTCAACAATTTTAGCTGTTTCTCTTGCTATATGGGGAGCTTATGTGGTAAGCACTGGCAAATTTTAATTTCGGTTTTGTGGACTGTGGGAGGTGTGGGAAGTGTGGAAGGTGTCGAAGGTGTGGAAGGTGTGGAAGGTGTGGAAGGTGTGGAAGGTGTGGAAGGTGTGGGAAGTGTGGGAGGTATGGGAAGTGTGGAAAAAAAATTCTGGTGGTGCTGCATTTTAGAGGTTGTGCATTGTCATATTCGTTAGAAAATATAGCAGTGGGAGCATCTTGCTCCCGTCCCAGATATTCCTTCGTCCCAGATATTCCTTTTTCCTACATATTCATAACTTACGCATAGACTCTACATATAGTGTTTAAAAACTATTGCACAATAGTTTTAGACTCTACATTTAGTAGCTCTGCGTAAGTTCAGATATTAATTAATGGTATGAAGGACTACTAAATTTTTTATGTAAAGAAACGTTGCATTCTTGAAGTAGTTATGTTAAATTTATTTACATAAGGTTGCTTAATCCAAGTAACTTGACAATTTTGCCTAGCTCAATAGTTTCGTCTGATGTGAAAAATTTAGGTAACTATATTGCAGATGTTTGAAAATATGAACTGATATTTCCAATAAATAAGCATTAGCCTACTAAACATAGTTTGTTGATATATAGAAAACCTCTAATTAACTCATAGCAGATAAGACTTTGTGGGTAGGAAATCTCAAATCTCCCAACACAGCAAGTTTTACCAGTTGGATATATCCGCTGGTTTTTTTTTAGCAACTCAGAAATTTGGTAATTTGAAAAGTAGCGATTTAATAATTAATAATTAATAATTAATAATTAATAATTACCTTTGGGGCTAAATAGGGCTGGCTAATTAAATCTCAAACCCTCTACAGATAAACTTTTTAGGATTTTTAGGTCGAAAAAAGTACAAGGAACTATTTTTTCAACTACTTCCTTTGTAACTTCCTGCTTCTCATTACTCTTAACTACTCCCTACTCCCTACTCCCTACTCCCTACCTCCATAAAAAGACTTTCCATAAGCAAAACCTAGTTAAATTTAATAAAAATAGTAAATTCCCAATTACATCCCATTAACTCCCTGCTCCCTTTTCCCTATTCCCTCTCTCGACTAAAAAATTTTTTTCCCACAAATACTTAATAGATATTGACTTAGGATTATGATAAGTTTATAGTAGTTAAGAAATAACTAGCATGTTAACAAAAGAAAGATAATCCATAAGCATTTCCGATTTGGTTGAAAAATAAGTCAAATATTTTGATTAAAGTTTTAGTTCTCACCCAACAGGGAGTATACTATAAATTATTAATATTGTATTAGCAATTGTGTGATTTGAATTAAGCAGGCTTTGAGGTTATATTTAAAAATTGCGACGATAACCGTTGAGCAAATCAATATTAAAAAGAAGTAATTAAGCAAAGCCTATAGTTTTGTTTCTTGAGTAATGAGCAAAAAGTTTAAACAACAATCTGACAAAATTAAATTATTTGCTAGAGTTGACCAAAATAAAAAATTGGAAATAATTTCATTTGGTAAATATAGGTATTTGTTAAAGTTCTTCACATTTCAAAGTCTAGAGCAGTTTTGTTGAATTCTGCTCTTGTTTTCTGTTAAATCAATTTCATTTGACCAAGTTTTCATTTGTTCTAATTTCAACAATTAAAATTCAAAGTTTGGAGGAATTTTCTCATGTCAATTCGTTTATATATTGGTAATTTACCTAAAGAGGTAATGGAACGTCAAGAACTACAAGATGTTTTTAAAGAAGAAGGTGATAGTGTAACTACTAAATTAATCACAGATCGGAAAACTGGTAAATGTCGTGGTTTTGGTTTTGTGACAGTTAAAAATGATGAACAAGCTGACCAAATTATTGAAAAGTATAATGGTTATCAGTTTAAAGAAACTCCTTTAAAGATTGAAAAAGCATTGCCTCGCACTAATAAGAATAAGGGTGAGTCTGAGAATACTGAGAGTGAACCTAAAGATGAATCTAAAATTGAATCTAAACCAGTTACTAAAAGCAATTCTAACAAAGGTAAAAAGTCTCGTCGTGATAAGGATAAAGGAGGTTCTTCTAAAACTTCTAATAATAACTCTAGTAGTAATGAAGCAGTTCAACCAGACCCTCGTTGGGCGGATGCTTTGACAAAGTTGAGGGAGCGTTTGGCAGCTACCAGTAATTCTTAAGACTTTATTCAGTAAACTAAAAAAGTAGATATAGTATTATTATCATAATTCTAACTATATCTACTGTATTGTTTCACCTAAAAATGTGCATGATTATTTGTCATTGCGTTTTCGCCACTAGAGTCTAAATGAAAAGCTAAACGACATGAAAAGCGCAGCCTTGCGAAGCCCAAACGAACGATAGTGTTGGCGGAGCATGACCCCAGGAAAGCAATCTCAGGCCAACTCTCTATATGCAGTATTGAAAATGAAACCGTCCACTACAAAGCTCATAACATATTTTGGATAAATTAGGGTTTGCTGATTAAATCGAAAAGTATTCATATATCAATGTATTTGCCTTTTTGGGTAGTGAAAAAGTATCATATATTTGCCCCTTTTGGTTGAAAGAGTGAATAATTTGTAAAATATAGACACCTAAGTCAAGGGATGATTTTTCCGAGTAATTCTTTCTTACTCTTGACTTTGTAAAGACGCTCCCCATGCAACGTCCTTACTACTCCCTACTTCCTGCAAAGGGCAAAAAGACTTTCTATACAAAAAGCCAAATTTAGATATACACTAAATGGTGAAGATGAAGATATTGTTGTAGTGCAGGCCGGAAATCCTCCGATGGGTTTACCTTATAGCAATGGGAAGTGACCGCTATATCTTTTAAATTTATTAGTTATGATTTGCTGATTAAATATCAAAGGTTGGGCTGGTAAAGGCTTTAACCTTTTTAACTTCTGATTTCTGGGAAACCATAAAAGTACCTATTTTTTGGCTGTTATCGTCTAAAAAATGGTAAAATTTTGGGTCTGATTATCAGGAAATTTGCCCTAGCAGATAGTCTAAAGGGAAAGTTTGAAAGGATATCGAAGAAAAAAGTATTTTGGTAAATATAAATATGAGATGCACCCTCTCAGTTGAATAAAAAAAAGAATAAACTGGTAAGACTTACAATACTATTGACCTCAGAAAAGCTACAGGTAAACATACCAACTTTCGAGGAGTAGGAACATAAGCTCGATAATTAAATACATCATAATTATTTCGCTCAATAGCATTTAAAATATTACTATAAAGCATAGAAGCTGACCAAACAGGCCAACGAATATCCGCACTCAAACCCTTAATACCTCTTTCTGCATCAACAAAAAACTTACGCGCCCTATTAATTTGAAACTTCATCAACTCTCGCCAACGATCATCAATTACACCATTCAATAAATCTTCTTCGGTATAATCAAACAAAGCTAATTCTTCTAACGGAAGATAAATTCGACCTCGACGAGCATCCTCTCCCACATCCCTTAAAATATTTGTCAGTTGATTTGCTATTCCCAAAGCGATCGCCTCCGATACAGGAGACTCAATTTTTTGGCCTTTTTCCCAGGGAGCAGCAAAATTTGATTTGGCTACTCCCATAACTGGCATAGTCATTAAACCAACTGTACCTGCAACTCGATAACAATAAAGCTTCAGTTCCTCAAATGTTTGGTAGCGACTCCGGTATAAATCCATTTGCTGACCAGCAATCATATCTCTAAATGGTTGTATATCTATAGGATATCGAGATAAAGTATCTACTAATGCTACATCTGCATCTGCTAACGGATAGCCAGCAAAAACAGATTCCAGCTTTTGTTCCCACTCTTGGAGAGTTTCTGTGGTTGTAGTATTAGACATAGGTCCATCAACCAGTTCATCTGTACGACGACACCAGACATAAATTGCCCATATCGCTTTACTTTTGGCCTTTGGCATTAACTGAGTGCCCATGTAAAAAGTTTTAGAGTAGGTAGCTGTGACTTGACGACACAGTTCGTAAGATTCTTCTAAAGATACTAGGGATGAACCAGTCATTTTTGGGGAAATTTTAGACCTATGCAGCATTCTTTGCTGGGGTTGAAGTTGTTCGTTGCAGGTTTGCATGAGATTCAAGGTGGGTAGAAGCTGCTTTAGCGATCGCCTGAGCTGTTAGTTTACCAGAAAGTACGGCTCCTTCCATGCTAGCTAGATACCTTTGCATTGTATAATCTCCTGTGAGGAAAAAATTACCAATGGGAGTTTCTTGGGAAGGACGACAGTCTTGACGACCTGGAGTAGCTTTGTATACAGAGCGGGGTGTTTTTACAACATGATATTTTAACAATTTAGCTGGAGATTCTTCTGTAAAATGAGTTGGAAATAATTTTTCTAACTCTGCCATTGTGGCTGCGACTATTTCTTCATAGGATTTAGTTATCCAATCTTTTGCTGGTGCTAATACTAATTCCAACATAGAACGGTCGGGGTTAGCATATTCGCGACAAGTGTTACTCATATCTGCGTAGACACTTAGTAGGGGCGATCTGGAAAATAATAAATGGTCTATATTTGTAAGTTTACGGTCAAACCACAAATGTAAATTTATTACTGGTACTCCTTCTAAACCATTGAGCTTTTGGAAATATTCCATTTCCTGCCACGGTTTGGGCAACATTACCTTTAGAGGATCGACTGGCATTGCTGATACATAAGCATCCACTGTCAGAACTTTATCCTCTGCTCCATCTAATCCTCTAATTAGGAATCCACTAACTGTACCATTATCGTTCA
This sequence comes from Okeania sp., assembly GCF_035285525.1. Classification (GTDB taxonomy): domain Bacteria; phylum Cyanobacteriota; class Cyanobacteriia; order Cyanobacteriales; family Microcoleaceae; genus Trichodesmium. The sequence continues at coordinate 7,724 of NZ_JAYKGW010000069.1, forward strand.
ACATAAATTCTTTGATCGGTGAATTTAACCGTACTTCTCCCCCTCTTTCGGTAATATATTCTACCAGAGGTTGACATAATCTTTCTGTGGGAGAACCATCTAAAAATGCCATCTTCGATCCATTTTTCTCTTGGAGAAAACGGTTGAGAGCTGTCAGAATTATAGTTGAGGATATTGATTCTGGGCCGATAAAGTTCAGCGCTTTGGACATAGCGATGAATACTTCTGTCTCTACCCTTGAAGGCACATTTTGTTTCTTCAGCCATTCTGAGAAACTATATTTGTCCATCTCCTCTACATATTTTTGGCCTTGGACTATAGCTGGGATTAAACCTATACCAAACCTGATTTTTTCTGGCCAGGTTAGCATATCATTATTGCGGAGAATAGCCACTATCCCATTCAAGGGCGCTGGAAGATCGGGAAAGTCAAATCTGGAATATGTTCCAGGTTTTTCTGGCTGATTAAAAATCATGGTGTGCTGTTTCCATTGCAGTCTATCTTCTATATCTAATTCTTTGAATAACTGCAACATATTTGGATAAGCACCAAAAAATATATGTAGACCAGTTTCATACCAGTCTCCATCTTCGTCTTTCCATGCTGCCACTTTACCTCCGAGTACGTCCCGTTTTTCTAGGACTATTGGAGTATGACCCATGTCTGTTAAATATTTAGCACAGGAAAGACCTGCTAAACCTGCTCCGGCGATCGCTACTCGCATTTGATTGGTAAAAACCTCTTAAAATTAAATTTACTTATTTTTTTATTATTACTTTACAAGTTGTTACAAAATTCAGCAACATCTAAATTAAGTTATTTCTGATTTTTCTGAACATACTTTCTTTTTTTTTCGTAAGCATTTTCTGGGTCGTGGTGCGCCAACAGCTATTAGCAATCAGCTCAAGGGAAAAATGAATGAAGCAGCACTGTTTTAACTTCTACTTTTCAACTATATATATTATCTGAAATTGTGAACCAATATAGTTTACGGCCGGAAATTATAGATAGATGTCCCTCAGAAACTGTTAACGAAGTTCCTCCGTTAGGAGGCTAGCTGAATGCTGACTTTTTTTTCAGCCCATCTTTTTGACAAGAAAGAATAATTATGGTAATAGTACACCAAAATTAGCAATAAAGTTGTATTATTTTAATAAAGTATAAAAATACTAAGGTTAGCTGTTTAATATATAAAATATATAGATTAAGATTAGCAGACGAAGGTATTTTAAGAGCCAATAATAATATAGATTAGGCGGTGAGGCAATCCTCATAAAGACCAAAGAATTTGACACGATAAAATAATCAACAATAAGGACAGAACAAAAAAACTAAGGCATGGGCAAAGTAGTCGGCATAGACCTGGGCACAACAAACTCCGTAGTATCCGTCATGGAAGGCGGAAAGCCAATCGTAATAGCTAATTCAGAAGGAATGCGTACCACACCATCTGTAGTTGGCTTTACTAAGGAAGGAGAACGAATAGTGGGACAGATGGCCAGAAGGCAAACGGTTCTGAATCCCCAGAACACTTTCTATGGAGTCAAACGATACATTGGACGTAAATACTCTGAACTATCACCAGAGTCAAAACGTGTCCCCTATACGATTCGCCGGGACGAATACGGCAATGTCAAAATTAAATGTCCTCGAATGAAACGAGATTTTGCTCCTGAAGAAGTCTCGGCTATGATATTGCGAAAATTGGCAGATGAAGCAAGTCGTTATTTGGGAGAAGAGGTAACAGGAGCAGTAATTACCGTACCAGCTTATTTTAATGATTCTCAAAGACAAGCTACTCGTGATGCGGGGACTATTGCGGGTCTGGAAGTAAAACGTATTTTAAATGAACCAACTGCAGCATCTCTAGCTTATGGATTAGAAAATACAGAAAATCAGGTAATTTTGGTCTTTGACTTGGGTGGAGGTACATTTGATGTTTCTATCTTGGAAGTAGGAGATGGAGTATTTGAAGTTAAAGCTACCAGTGGTGATACTCAACTAGGTGGAAATGATTTTGACCAACGAGTAGTTGATTGGTTAGCTGAACAATTTTTAGAAGCGGAAGGAATAGATTTAAGAACTGACCGTCAAGCTCTACAAAGACTGACTGAAGCTGCCGAAAAAGCCAAAATTGAATTATCTGGGGTGGGGGTGACAGAAATTAATCTCCCCTTTATTACGGCCACACCAGATGGTCCTAAACATCTGGAAACTAGGCTAACTCGCTCTCAATTTGAAGGACTTTGTGGAGATTTAGTTCCCAGAATCCGACGTCCAGTAAAAATGGCTTTGAAAGATGCTGGTATTAATCCTTCTATGATTGATGAGGTAGTATTAGTAGGAGGTTCAACTCGGATTCCTTTTGTCCAAGACTTAGTTTATTCTCTGATTGATAGAGAACCAAATCAGGGAGTTAATCCTGATGAAGTTGTGGCAGTGGGGGCAGCTATTCAGGCTGGTATTTTAGGTGGGGATGTCCGAGATGTGTTATTATTAGACGTGACCCCATTGTCTGTAGGCTTAGAAACTATCGGGGGAGTGATGAAAAAACTTATTCCTCGAAATACTACTATTCCGGTACGACGTTCTGATATCTTTTCTACTGGCGAAAATAATCAAACCTTAGTTGAAATTCATGTAATTCAGGGAGAACGAGAAATAGCTGCTGATAATAAGTCTCTCGGAAAATTTAAACTTACCGGTATTCCACCTGCACCAAGGGGTGTCCCCCAGGTACAAGTTGCCTTTGATGTTGATGCTAATGGTATTTTGCAGGTAACGGCGATGGACAAAACTACTGGTAGGTCTCAAAGTATTACGATTCAAGGAGCTTCCACTTTAAGTCAGCAAGAAATTAGTCAGATGATTCGGGATGCGGAAAAGTTTGCTGAAGCAGATCGACTGAAACGGGAGCGGGTAGATAAGCGTAATAAGGCTGAGGCTTTGGCCTTTCAAGCCGAACGACAACTCCGAGAGGTGGCCTTGGATTATGGGATGCAGTTTGCGGCCAGAAGTCGTCAACGGATTGAGATGTTGATTAGGGAACTGCGGGATAGTTTGGAACAGGATGATGAAAGGGGTATCGATCAGGTGGGGGTTGATTTACAAGATGCTCTCTACGATCTGAAACGTGAGATTTCAATTTATACTTCGGAAGAGAGTGATGATGATTTCTTTGGGTCTGTGCGCCGAACTATATCTGGGAATGAGCGTAAGTACAGGGAACGTTATGATTATGATTATGAACCTAGGGTTTATGATCGTCCTCCTGAGCGTCGAATTAGTAATCGTCCAACTCGTCCAACTCGTCCAACTCGTCCAACTCGTCCTTATCAAAGTCAAGATTGGGATAATGATGATGATGATGATGATTGGTTGTAAGAGGGAGTAGGGAGTAGGGAGTAGGGAGTAGTAATTGATAGTTTATGGATAAGAATTAATTTTATTTTTAATTTTTAGAGATGTCTATTGTGTATTTTAGGTTAGGTAAAAGATACTTTTTTACTCTATTATTTAAAATGATATAGTGAACATCAAAAGTTATTGTATATTTAAAATTAAATAACTTAGTTATTATGATGACTGAGGAGGTGAGAATTGAAAAATTTTCTAACTTAATCAGTAATTACTATATCTATAATTCTGGCTATCAAGTGAGAAGTATTAAATCTATAGTAGCAATCCTATATTCAAAATTTTTATAATAGTTAGTTTGAACTGATTTTTTTTAACTTCTCATTGTCTAACCATTAAATAAAATATTACAACTGAAATAGAATTACTATACTAAGCCGTTCACCATTTAAACCCTATATTTGTTCTGTTCTTAGTTAAGAAGACAAACCTGATTAATTATTATGACTTATGACTCCTGACATATAAGTTGCTGAAAAGCATTTTCAATATGTCTTAACTTATTTGTTTCAAGGAATGAAAAGAAAATATTTATTATTCAAACTACCTATAAGTTTAAGTTAGCAAATGCAAAACTTTCGGAATTATTATCAGATTCTAGATGTTTCTAAAGATGCTTCAGTGGATGAAATCAAGAAAGCATATAGACGATTAGCACGACAATTTCATCCAGATGTAAATCCAGGAAATAAACAGGCAGAAGAAAAGTTTAAAGATATTAATGAAGCTTACGATATTTTATCAGATTTAGACAAACGGGAAGAGTATGATAAGTTTATTCGATATTGGAAGCCAAAAGGAATTGGTAATAGAATGGGAGTACGGGTTCCCGATCTGAGAAATTGGGGAGATAATTTTTCTGGAAATAGTGGTAGGTTAGACAAGGATGTTGATGTTAGTGATTTTTCTGATTTTAATACTTTTGTAGACCAATTGTTGGGTCGTCGTCGGGAAGTTAAAACTCCAGCAACGGCAGCAAAACTAAGAACTCAGTCGTCTAGTGTTTATCGCCCTACTCAAAAAAAAGCAGTTTATAAGGCGATGGAAAGGGAGGCTAAAAAGGATATTGAGGCTAAGTTGACTTTGCCTCTGGAAAAGGCTTATGTGGGAGGGGTTGAGAAAATACGTTTGGAGGATGGACGGTCTATAGAGGTAAATATGCCTGCTGCTATGGTTAGTGGTCAAAGGATTCGTCTGAAAAATCAGGGCATTGGTGGGGGAGATTTGTATTTGAAAATTACGGTCGCTCCTCATGGTTTTTATCAGTTGGAGGGGGCGGACATTTTTTGTGAGTTGCCTATTACTCTTGTGGAGGCTGTTTTGGGTGGGGATGTTGAGGTTCCGACTTTGGATGGTTGGGTGAAGATGAAGTTGCCTCCAGGGGTGGTTTCTGGTCAACGTTTACGACTTGCGAGTAAGGGGTATCCTGATGGGAAGGGGGAGCGTGGAGACCAGTTGGTGGAGATTAAGATTGTGACTCCGAAGCAGCTTAGTGAGGAGGAGTTGGAGATATATCAGAAGTTACGGGATGTTGAGAGGTTTAAGCCACGAAAGGATTTGCCTGTTTGATTTGGTTTTTGGCTGAGTATGGGAAGCGTGGGAAAGTCAAGTAAAGACTGAGAACATTAGTTTATATCTTTAAGGTTGAATAAAAAATCATGCGTATAGACGAGTTGATCCATTAAAATAAATGATATCACATTTTTTTGAGGAATGCAAGCTGGATACTGAACAAAATTTTTTTGGGAGCTTTAGAAAATGATAATTGGTTTGGGGTGATCGCCTTTAGTAATTTCGGCAGGAATTTTTTCCTGAGAGGCAAGACATATAGTGGTTCTCATTTAAGCGAAATGCTATTACAGGCAAGATACTTTTATTATTAATATTTGTATTTCAGATACTGAGAATCTGCTGCATGGACTTTGGTTGAATAAAAAATCATAATTGTAGACAAGTATACCCAGTAGAATATACTTTATCACGATTTTTGGCAGAATGCAACCCCACTGCTACATAAAAATTTTTTGGGAGCTTCAGAAAATGATAATTGGTTGGAGGCGATCGCCTGTAGTGCTTCGGCAGAAAATTTTGGCTTCGAGACACATACAGGTATTGCAGACAAGATAAATGTCTATGGTAAAGAGGTTTGATGCTGAATGTCTGTATTTCAGATACTGAGAATCTGCTGTATGGGCTTTAATTGAATAAAAAATCATATATACAAACAAGTAGACCCAGTAAAATATACTTTATCACGTTTTTTTGAAGAATGCAACCCCACTACTGGATAAAAAATTTTGGGAAGCTTGAGGAAATGATAAAAATTTTTTGCCTTTTCTCAGATAGTCTTTGAGAAAAATTTATGAAATTATACCTGGCAAAAATTTGGCAGATTCAGAAATTTATGGGAATAAAAGTTAGCAGTTTGAATGATGTTTGTAGAGACGCTTTATAGAACATCTCTACAAAATTTTTGCGGGCAAAAAAAATACTAACTAATGGATAACGGATAATTGATAATTAGGGCTAGCTGATTAAATCTCAAATAATTTATAGATCAAGGTATTGGCATTTTTAGGTCGGGAAAAAGTACCTAGTTTTCATATCTTTATGCACAGTTCCCAAAAAATAAAAAAGTTAGCATATTGGGCAAGAGTTGAGCCAAAAATTACTCCCCCATTCCCCTATTCCCCTACTCTTTAAAAAATACTTTTTCAGCAAGCCAACCCTAATTAATCTCCAAAGTTTTAAAACTCCTCCTTTTAAGGATAAAAAAGAAATAATATTTCTGTATTTGGTGCAATCGTCTTGATTTTAACCAGAGGTAATTATTCATTATCAATGATCCATTATCAATTAATAAAAACCTGAATAAAAACCAATAATTAATTAGGGCTGGGTGATGAAATATAATGGATAATTAATAATTAGAGATATAGTAATGTTATTTTATTCGTGTCAAAAATCTTGCTAATTTTGGGAAATGAGTTTGAAGGCAATGATTAATAGGTAAAAGTTTCAGAATTGATTTATAGTTTTTGAATTGTGACAACCTAATTTAGTAATTTTATAGTTTTCATTATCCATGAATAAAGATTGTTATATACTAAAATAGTAGATATTTACTAATACTATTAGGTCACAATGAATTTAATTCCTCATCAATGTCAAGATTTACAAAATCAGGTAGAAAATCTACTGCAATTATTGCATCAAGAGCCTACTTTGAGACACGAAGATACAACGGCTGTTCGCTCTTCTTTAAATAAAGTAATTTCTCCAAAATTTGAAATAGTATTTGCTGGTGCTTTTAGTGCAGGAAAGTCGATGTTGATTAATGCTTTATTAGGTAGAGAATTACTCTATAGTGCGGAAGGTCATGCCACAGGAACCGAATGTTATATTGAATATGCTGAACCTGAAAAAGAAAGAGTGGTTTTGACATTTTTAAGTATTGCTGAAATTCAGGAACAAGTATCAGTTTTAAGGAGGCAATTAGGTTTAGACTCGAATGCAAATATTGAACAATCAGAGGTGATTGGAATTATTCGGGAACAATGTAATGCAATTATTAAAAATGAAGGAGGGGAAAATAAATCGGAACGCGCTAAACAAGCAAAGGCATTAAAGTTATTGGTGGATGGTTTTGAGGCAAATCAAGAATGTATTCATCCGATGCAAAATTCTATTTTTTCAATGGAACAGTTTAATTTTTCTAACCTGAAGGAAGCAGCTAGTTATGCGCGAAGAGGAATGAATAGTGCTGTGTTGAAGAAGGTGGAATATTATTGTCATCATCCTTTATTAGAGGATGGAAATGTCATTATTGATACTCCCGGAATTGATGCTCCTGTGGAGAAGGATGCTCAAGTTACTTATGACAAAATAGAGAACCCAGACACTTCGGCTGTTGTTTGTGTTTTGAAGCCTGCTGCTGCTGGAGATATGACAACTGAGGAAACAGAATTATTGGAAAAAATGCGAGAAAATCCTGGTATTAGAGATAGGGTTTTTTATGTTTTTAATCGCATAGATGAAACTTGGTATAATTCTCAACTTCGACAAAGATTAGAAAGTTTGATTATTTCTGATTTTAGAGATACGGAAAGGATTTATAAAACCAGTGGTTTATTAGGTTTTTATGGCAGTTTAATTAAAGAGACAAGTCGAGGCGATCGCTTTGGTTTGGATACTATATTTGTTAATAGTGTTAAAGGTTTGGATGGAGAGGAGGAAACGCCACAGTTTGTTTATGCTTTTAATAATTATTGTGGAACTTCTCGGAAACTTCCTAGTAATTTTCGGGTAAGTATTAATGGTTTTGAGTCGCCTAATGAAAATTATGTCAGGATTTTAGATGAGTGGGGAAAACCGTTAATTGAACAATTAATTATTGATAGTGGAATAGAGGAGTTTCGGAATGGAATTACTCGTTATCTGAAGGAGGAGAAACGCCCGCAGTTATTTGCAAATTTGGCAGATGATTTACAAAGTATCTGTATACAATTACAGAAAAATTATTTAGGAACTCAGCGAGATTTGGCAAGTCAACCTCAAGAAATAGAGGCGATGAAAGCTCAGGAATTATTGTTATTAAATTCTCAACTCCAAGAGGTGGGTGAGGGATTTAGTCAACATATTTCTGAGGAAGTAAATTTGTTAGTCACAAATAAATGTGATGGTTTTGAGGCTGATTTTAATCAACTCCAATCTCGAATGATTCGTCGTTTAGATGAACTGTTAGATACTTTTTCTGTGGAAGCTGCTTATAGTCGAGCAACTATTAATCATCCCCGGAATGCAACGGCTCCTTTATTGGCAGTTTTAGTAGAGGCACTTTATTATTTAGCTAATCAATTAGAGGATATTTTAGTTGATTCTACTCAGTTAGTAGTAACTGGATTTTTTCAACGTTTAATTGATAGGGTTCGCAAGTCAGAATATTATCGACAACTCTATCGTTTGTTAGGTAATGATGGAGGGATTGAAAAGCATTTAAAGGAGGTAGAAAAAGAAGTTAGTACGGCATTAATAAGTGCGGCGCGAATAGAATGTGATAGGTTTGTACGAGAAAGTCCGCGTTTTTATGATGAAGGAACTTTTTCTATTTATCAGTTTCGCCAGACTTTATTACAGACTTCTCAAAGTTTTGATTGTAGTAGTATGGTGGAGGCGGAACCTGCAATTAGACAATTGTTGAAGTTAGATTTTGAGCCAAAAGTTTCTAAGACTATTCGGCAAACTTTTCGGCAAACTGTGAATCAAACTTTGAAGACTAATTTATTACCAATGGCTGAAAAACAAGGGGAGGATATTATGCAGCAATATAATCAAGCGCGGAAATATTTAGAGCAAAGTTTGGAGAAGGAAGCTACTGAGAAAATTCAGAGAAATTTACGTTTTCAAGTTGAGGTTGAGGAGAAGATTAAGGTTTATAATCGGATAGTTTCTTATATTAATGGTTGTCTCCAGGCAATGTTGTTGAATGAGCGACAGTTGCCAATTATTTCTGAGTTTGATTTTGGCAAAAGTGAGGAAAATTTGGAAGTGGTAAGTAGTGAGAATGAGAAGTTATTGGAAAGTGAGGAAGTCTCGCCTCTTGATGATTTACGTCAAAAGATGAATTTGAATAGTTAGGGGAATTTTTTAGTAAGTATTTAGCCATAAAGTAAACATTAAGAAGTTAGCTATAGCAATTCTAAATAGTTTGTAAGATTTTATCGTAGGGGTTTGGTCTCCAAACCCAAGTGCCGAGAGATTTGGAAACTAAACCCCTAAAGTTTTTTCTCACAAATTATTTTATGTTGCTATATCAGCTATTAGTTTTATTGCTTTTAGTTGGCAAATAGAGCTACTTGCTTTTGTTCTTAAATTATCTAGTTGAAAATGTAGTAGAAGTTAAGCGAATATTTGCTTTATTCATTAAAAATATGTTTGCGTAGTATTCCGCAGAAAAAGTTTAATATTAATAGCTGAATCAGTTATTTCTGAGAGAAGGAGGTAAAAGCAATTGAAAAATTTAGAGAGAGTTAAAAGTTACTGAAAAAGTAAGATTATTTAATTTTAGAAGGAATTATTCATTATTTGCTGAAGTCTTTACTGTTAAGAGTTGGTTGTGCAGCATTCCGCAGGAAATGTTTACATTTTTTATCTGAAAAAAGTGTAGAATATTTTTGAGGTATCCTAGAATTACTCGCTAAATATTTTATTGGAAACGGAGAAATTAAAAATGGCAAATAATTCAGATAATCAAGAATTTATTTTTCTGGAGGGAGAAGAGCTTGTTAAACTCGATAAAAAAAACATATAACCAATTAAATTTATCTGGAAACAACTTTGATAATTTACATCTAGTAATTGAACAATTAAAGCCAGTAATTATTCAAAGAGTGCTAAATGATAATAATTTAAAAAATCAGTTATTTGGAGATGGTATAGATATAGAATCTGAGATTTTGAAACCAGGTAAACAATGGCAAAAAGGGAAAATTAAGGTAGAACTTAATTTCAAATTTTACCCTGATGAACCTGAAGCAAAAATCGAACAAAAACAATTAAATCAGTTAGAAAGTTCTAGTGATAATAATTCTGAAGTTTTGGAAACTGAAGTATCTCCACTTGATGATTTACGGCAAAAATTTAATCAGGAAAATCAGTAGAAACTTTCTAGGATAAAATTAATTTGTGTAGGAGATTTTTTCCCAGTTTATAGTTCTGCTTTAGTCCTACTAGATTTGTGGTGCTAAAGCACTACTACTAACTAATATTTGAGAAACTTTAGAAGAAATAGAAGAAAATGAATCAAGTCATTTAAAGAATGAAGAAAAAAATTCTGGGGATAATAATTCTGAAGTTCTAGAAACTGAAGTATCTCCACTTGATGATTTACGGCAAAAATTTAATCAGTAAAATCAGTAGAAACTTTCTAGGAGAAAATTGATTTGTGCAGGAGATTTTTCCCAGT
>NZ_JAYKGW010000070.1:0-36419 GCF_035285525.1 Okeania sp.
GTTCATGCTGGAGGCAACCGAGGTCGTGGTCAGGTTTATCCTGGTGGTGCGAAGAGCAATAATACTGTTTACAATGCTTCTGCTAGTGGTAAGATTACTGACATTACTTTTGAAGAGTATGAAGGTAATTACATTACTATTGAAACTGCCGATGGTGAGACTGTCGAAGATTTAGTGCCTGCTGGTCCTGAACTTTTGGTTGGTGTAGGAGATACTGTTGAAGCAGGTCAAGTTATTACTAATAATCCTAATGTTGGTGGTTTTGGTCAAGCAGATACAGAAATTGTATTGCAAGATGCAAATCGAGTTAAATGGTTAATGGCATTTTTTGCCTTAGTTATGTTAGCTCAAGTTATGTTGGTTTTGAAGAAGAAACAAGTGGAGAAGGTTCAAGCTGCGGAATTAAATTTCTAGGTTTGCTGGATTTTTCCTTTCAAAATTGACTGATGGGGAGCAAAGCATTGGGAGTGGAGGTGCAACTTCATTTCTGAAGCTTTGCTCCTTAGTTTTTCCATTCATTAATCAAATTTAATTTTGTCATATAAGTCAGCTAAATTAATTTCAAAGTCAATAAATTTTAGAGATAATTTACTATCTTCTCCTCTATATTCAGATAATAACCATTTTCCTGTTTCTGTTTGAGTAAATTGTTCAATTTGCATTGTATATTGGTCGATTAAAATATATTCTTTGAAAGTAGGAATAGTACGATAGGCAGAAAATTTTTGATCTCGGTCAAAACTTTCTATTGATGTTGATCAAACTTCGGCAATAATAATAGGATTAGTTAAAGTATCTCGTCTTCCTTTCTAAAATTGTAATTCACCTTCAATTATCATTATGTCAGGATAGGTGTAAATTTTTTCTGTAGGAATCCATAATCTTTGATATGTGAAAAAAATACGATAGGGTTGACGTTTCAAAGCAAAATTTAGAGCTGCATAAAAATTGCCCACAATTTGGTTATGATTGGGAGTACCACCTGTCATAGAAATAATTTCACCATTAATATATTCATGTTTTTCTTCTGAGTTAATTTCTAAATCAAGGTATTCTTCTGGAGAATAGGATTTTTCGGTTTTGATTTGTGTCAGCATTATAATTCATTCCTTATGATATTTTTTCATTTTTTTTAACGCTAATTTTCCCTACATTATACTGCAAAAAAAATTAGTTTAATACTATCACTATCAATTAATTCTATAAAATGATATAATCCCCAAGTTAATCTAGTCAAAAATTAATAACATAAATGTCAATTGAAAAAAAAGATATAATTGTGGGTTCCCTCGAATGGTTTTATCGGGAAGTTCAACCAAATAAAGAAACAGATAAATTGCCAGTATTACTATTACATGGTTTACCTTCTCAAAGCCATAGTTGGACAATAATTATGCCCGAATTAGCTCAAGCAGGTTATCGAGCGATCGCTCCTGACTGGATAGGTTGTGGTTTGTCTCCGAAATTAGATAAAAGAGATTTTTCCTACAAACCAGAAGCTTTTATTAAGGCTTTAGCAGAATTAATTAATAGTTTAGAACTTGAACGTTTCTATCTAGTTGTACAAGGATTTTTAGGTTCTGTTGGTTTACAATATGCGTTAAGAAATCCCGAAAAAATTGAAGGTTTAATTATTTTAAATACTCCTATTTCTACTACGGCAAAATTACCTTGGCAAATGCAACAATTAGGCATACCTTTTGTTGGGGATATGCTGACTCAAGATCCTCTATTTGTAGATAGAACTTTAGAAAAAGGTAGTTGTTTAATAGTTGCTGATGAAGATTTAGATGTGTATCGTAGTCCTTATTTAAAAAGTTCTGCTGCTGGTAGAGCTATATTAGCAATTGTCAAAAATTTAGATTTAAAAAAATCAATGGCAGAAATTGAATCTGGTTTTAAAAGATGGCAGCAACCAACATTAATTATTTGGGGTATAAAAGACCCTTGGTTAGATATTAGTCAAGCAGAAAATTTAGCTAATATTTGTCAGAATGGAAAGTTAGTTAAATTGTCAGAAGCAGCACATTATCCCCAAGAACATTGGTCAGGAGATATTATAGATGAACTTCTATTATTTTTGAGACAAACAAAAGTTTAGAAGGAAGAAGGAAGAAGGAATAAGAAAAGTAAATGAGTATATAGCAATCCTATTTTATTAGTGTCAAAAATTTAGTTTCTTTTAGGGAATACGTGGGAGTCTCGAATTTTATTTCTAGTTTTTGAATTCTTATAAGCTATTTAGGATGGCTATATCATCTTTGCACTTCTTTGAAAGTAATGTAATTAAGTGGCTATTTAAGTTTTTTGGTGATGGTCAAATACTAGATTTCCCAAAACTTTTTCAGTACGGAATTTTGCCACAACCTATTTAGGATTGCTATAGATCAATATAGTTTAATCAGTAAGCCCTACTTCTTTCTTATTCCTTCTTCCTTACCAAAAAATAAAGATATAAAGTCTTTCCATTCATGGATGGATAAAAAAGAAAAAAAATTCTTTTTAGTCAATCTTCTTATTATGAAAGAATAGGTAATTATTAATTATTGAATCCTACCAGTTAAGCAACAATTTTTCTAACTTTTGTTGTACCTCTATCTGATTGATATAGTCATCTGTTCTCTTTAAGATTGCCTGCAAATTTGGTTGCCGAGCATCATCCATTTTCAGCAACGGTTCCTTCAAAGGTAATTGTAGACGCATATACCGTGGTTTACTGTCATTTTCCGTCCCACCTATAATTTGTTCTGCAACATATCGATGTATATCAGGGGGAGCATCCATAAATATATCTGCAATACGCAACCCCCATTGAATAAGTCCCCAACCTCGCACTTGCTCCCAGGGAATGGGAGATGCCGGATCTCCAGTACCAATAGATATTACTTTTATTCCTTCAACAATCTCTCCTACAGATTTATCAGTAGACTGGCGTAATAGCTTAATAGCTTCTGCCACAGCACAGGAAACAGGATTATTAGCACAAACTCCTCCATCAATCAAAGAGTAAACCTTTCCATCCTGTTCAATTCGGTGGGCAGGAAAATAAGTTGGAGCTGACGCAGAACAAAGACAAATTTCCCAGAGTGGAATATTGGCATACCAGCGATGGTGATTCCAGCTCTTAAATATCACCGGATCACGGGCAATAGTATCATAGCTAGGAATAATAACTTTTAAGGAATCTCTTGATGGTGTAATATCAGGAAATTTCTGCTCTCCAAATTGCTCCTGAAGTACAGCCATTAAACCTTCGCTAGAAAACTTGGGAGCAGAAAGACCATATTTGAAAATTAGTGGTAGGCGTTTGAGTGAGAAGAGTTTTTGGTAGGGAAATATTTGCAAACCTTTCTCTAGATATAGATTTAATAATTCTTCGGCACTTTTCCCTAGAGCTATTCCTACCGCTAACATTGATCCTGTTGAAGTACCAGCTATTAAATCAAAGTGGTCTTTTAAAGGGCTGCCTAATTTTTGCTCCATCTGCTGAAGAATAAGAGCGGGCATAACACCTCTAATACCACCACCATCTAAGCATAATATCCGAAAAGTCATAATTTATTTTCTCCTGTATTGATTTGGCAATCCTAAAAATGACTAAGCAAACCAAGTATTGATTTTACGTTATTTTGTCTTAAAGTTCCCTGATGAATTATAATTAATAAAAAGATAGTAAGCATTAGCTATTAGCAAGGCTCTTGGGTCGTAACTGCGCAATTCAGAAGTCAGCTCAAGCGCTCTTTTAATTTCTACTTTTCAACCATATAGTAGTTGTTCAACTTAAAAATGAGACAAGTGTTTATTACTATGAAAATATTTCAGCAAAAAAAATATTTCATCCTGAAATTAAATAACTATATCAGTTGACAACCCATAAATGTCAGAAATGATAGATTGGTCTCAGTAGCTAATAGTTATTAGCTGACTGCTGATAGCTTACAAAATATAGGAATTATCTCTTAATTTTAATTAAAATGAAAACTGCATTAATTACAGGTGCTTCTTCTGGAATTGGTAAAACTTTTGCTCAAGAACTAGCAGCCATAAAAACTAATTTAGTATTAGTTTCTCGTTCGTCAGATAAATTATATGAATTAGCAAATAAATTAGAAAATAAATATCAAATTCATACTGATGTAATAGTTCAAGATTTAACAGAGGTAGCCGCTACAAAGTCTGTTTTTGAAGTTGTTTTAGAAAAAGGATTAACTATAGATTTATTGGTTAATAATGCTGGTTTTGGAGATTATGGAATTTTTACTGAAAGACCTTTAGCAAAGCAGGTAAATATGATTCAATTAAATATTACTGCTTTAGTTGAATTAACACATTTATTTTTACCTGGAATGCAAGAACGCAAGTCTGGGGGAATTATTAATGTTGCTTCAATTGGTGGATTTCAACCTTTGCCTTATGTTTCGGTTTATGGTGCAACTAAGGCTTTTGTTTTGAGTTTTAGTGAGGCTTTGTGGGCAGAAAATCAAGATTCAGGGGTGAAGATATTAGCTCTTTGTCCTGGACCTACAGAATCAAATTTTTTCCAAAAAGCAGAATTTCCTAGCTCTGCTGGAGGAGGTTCAATGCAAAAATTGGCATCTGCTAAAGAGGTAGTAAAAGATGCTCTTCAAGCATTAGAAAAAAATCAGTCTAATGTTGTTACTGGAGGATTTTTAAATCAGGTTATTGTTAATAGTTCTCGTTTTCTTCCACGAGAAATTTTAGTTAGTGCAGTCGCAAAACAGTTTAAAAGCCTAAAGTCTAATTATTAATAATTAGGGCTTGCTGATTAAATCTAAAAGTCTTCATAGATAAATATTTCAGTCTTTTTATAGTCTAAAAAAGTGCAAGTTTTTAGGAGAATTAGGTTGAAAAACTTAGGATTTTACATGAACTAAGACAGAAAAATTAAGAAACTCTAACTTCAACTACTTCCTCTGTAACTTTCCTAAATCCTTACTCTTAACTACTCCCTATCTCGACAAAAAGACTGAAGAAGCGCAAACTCTAATTAGGGTTTGCTGAATTATTGATGAAAGCCTTTACAGATAAATATTTTAGCATTTTTAGGTAGGTCAAAAGTACCAGCTTTTAAGTCTTGAAAGCTGAAAAGTCTAGGATTTTCTGCCATAATTAGCAGATTTTTCGGGAACCGTAAATCAAGAGATAATTCTTCTGTACGGACGTTGCATGCAACGTCCCTACTCTTCTGTAACTCCTATTCCCATCAGGATTCTGGATTGCTCGATTTTGGCTTCTCCTTGCTACTAAAAGACTTTTTCAGCAAGCTCTAATTAAAGATTATTTCTTGCTAAAGAGGATTCTAAATTAGTGCAGAAATATTATTTCTTTTCTTTCCTGAAAAGGAGAGGCTTTAAACCTCTGAATATCAATTATTCATTATTCACTATCTATTGGTAAATCTATTGCCAAAATGGTCATTTCCATTTTAAATCTAATAATAGAATCCTAAAATTAGTCTTGACAAATAAAGGAGATTATGTTAAAAAAACAATCCATAGTATTATGGGTAATGGCACTATTAATGGCATTTTTGGCGAGTTGTAGTTCTCCGACTCCACCACCAACTTACTCCGATGCTCAATTACAGAAAATAGAACTTTCTACTTCTGGAATACAAGCTTTGCGCGATCGCATGGTGGATGAGCTAGAAAGTCTAATTCAAAAAGGTGACTGGGTAAATGTGGGTACATTTATCCACGGGCCTTTGGGAGATTTACGGAGTAAAACTAATTATTTGACCCAAATTTTACTCTTAGAAAAAGACAAAGCACCTGTGATAGATGCAGCCAAAAAAGTATATGAAGATTTAGAGAGTATTGATGTAGCAGCAGCAGCAAATGATACAACGGCAGCTCTAAATAACTATGAAAAAGCAGTAGCTGATTTTGATACTTTCTTAGGTTTGGTGCCAACAGATAGTTAAGTAGCTTTCAGCTTAAGTCAAAACTATAACAATCCTATAGAAAACAGGGAGAAAGGGAGAGTGGGAGTAGGGGAGAGGGAGAGGGGAAGACACGGAGACGCGGATATCTGTCACCGTGCCATCGTGTCAAATCTTAAAAACTTACTCTTACTCTCCCCGACTCCCCGACTTCCCGACTCCCCGACTCCCCGACTCCCTACTCCCTACTGCCTACTCTCTATAGAAAAATATGACTCATATAGTAATTATTGGATGCGGAATAGTTGGAGCGACGATCGCTTACCAACTTAGCAAAATAGAAGGTTTAAAAATTACAGTATTAGATAAACAAATGCCAGCTCAAGAATCTACTGGTGCTGCTTTGGGTGTTTTGATGGGAGTTATTAGTCAAAAAGCTAAAGGTAGACCTTGGAAAATGAGACGGATGAGTGTGCAAGCTTATCATAGTTTAATTCCGGAGTTAGAAGCCAAAATAAATCGGTCTATTCCTCATAACCGTCAAGGTATTTTACATTTGTGTTTTGAAGATAATCTAGATAAATGGCAAAGATTAATTGATATTCGAGAAGCAGACGGTTGGCCATTAGAAATGTGGAATGTCGAACAACTGAGCGATCGCTGCCCCCAACTGGAAACATCGGAGGTGAAGGCAGCTATTTATTCTCCTCAAGATTTACAAATCAATCCTAGGGAGTTAACTTTAGCTTTAGTGGAAGCTGCTCAACAAAATGGGGTTAAGTTTCATTTTGGAGTTACTGTTACGCAATATAAAACTATTTCTCATCCCAAAAATGAATTTAGTTGTCGCCAAGTTTATATCAAAAGTTTGGATGAGGGAAAAAAAGCTCCTGCTTTACCAGATGTAGATTGGTTGGTTGTGGCTGCGGGGTTAGGTTCATTGTCCTGTTTGCAAGGAATAAATGGGGGTAAACTACGGTCTCTGGAACTCAAGCGTAAATCTAATCTGGAGAATAAATTTACTATTGTGCCTGTGTTAGGTCAAGCTTTACATCTCCAAGTACCAGCACTTTTGGGAAATCCAGATTTTCAACCAGTGATAACTGGGGATGATGTGCATATTGTACCAGTGGCAGAAAATGAATATTGGGTGGGAGCAACTGTTGAGTTTCCTAATGATAGGGGTGAAGTGGTAGCTGACTCTAGTTTATTAGATACGGCGATGGCAAGAGCTATTAGTTTTTGTCCGGGTTTAGCAGAAGGAACTATTCTCAGGAAATGGTCTGGTTTACGACCTCGCCCAGAAGGTCAAGCTGCTCCTGCTGTTGGTTATTTGGAAGGGTTTAAAAATGTGTTGTTAGCAACTGGTCATTATCGGAATGGAGTTTTGTTAGCTCCAGCAACCGCAGAAGCAGTTGAGAAAATGATTGTGAAATAGAAGGAAGAAGGCTTTAGTTATCTAGGAGAGAAGGAAGAAGAAAAGTATTGTAAAGTTTTATCAATTTTATAGAAAAAGACAGGAAAACAACTAAAAATATCTTAGACTGAGAAAGGAAAGCCCCAACAGCTCGTTAAATGTTTACAGGAGGGATGATGCAGTTAGTGGAACGTACTATCATTAACAAAAATCATCCCAATTATAAATCACTTGATGCTCTAGCTTTCTTGTCTAAAAATCTCTACAATATAGCTAACTACATAGTCAGACAAGAGTTTATTAATAAAGGAAATTATCTAGATTATAAAAAGGTTCAAAATTTATTACAGTCGGGAGTAGATTATCAAGCAATACCAGCCAAAGTTGCTCAACAGGTTTTGATTCTTTTAGATAAAAATTGGCAAAGTTTTTTTCAAGCTATAAGAGCTTATAATGAATGTCCGAGTAAGTTTAAAAGTCGTCCTAAATTGCCAAAATATAAAGATAAAAAGAAAGGGAGGAATATTTTAGTCTATACAAAACAAGCCATTAGTAAACCTCAATTAGTCAAAAATAAGAAGATATTACTATCAAAAAGTAAGCTATTTTTTGACAGTAAAATAAATTATGATTCTCTGCAACAAGTGAGAATTGTTCCTAAACTTAAATTACTTTGTGATAGAAGTGGTTTACGAATCCGTTGAAGTTAAATTAGATTTGTCAGAATATCATGTAGCTTCTGTAGATTTGGGAGTGAATAATTTGGCAACTGTAACATCAAATAAAAAAGGTTTTCAACCCTTAATTATTAACGGCAGACCAGTCAAATCAATCAATCAATTCTATAATAAGAAAAAGGGTAAACTACAATCAGAATTAAAGGATGCTAAAAGTAGTAATCGAATCAAAAGATTATCGACAAAAAGAAATTTAAAGATTGATGATTATCTACATGTATACTAGCAGATATATTATTAATCATCTGATAGAGAACCAGATAGGAATTTTAGTAATAGGAAATAATCCTAACTGGAAACAAGGTATAAATCTGGACAAAAAAAACAATCAAAACTTTGTTCAAATTCCTTTTTTCAAGTTAATTGAACAACTAAAATACAAAGCCTTGCTTAGTAGGAATCAAAGTAATAATTAATGAAGAGAGTTATACCTCAAAAGCTAGTTTTTTAGACTGGGACGATTTACCAGTTTATCAAAAAGGTGTCAAATATAAATAAGCGTGGTAAACGAGTGAAAAGAGGACTTTATGAAGCTTCAAATGGTGTCAAATACAATGAAATGCGTCAATTGAAGTTTAAATATATTACGAAAATTAGTCCCAAACGCTTTTAGCAATGGGATAGAGGAGCCAGTGCGTTGGGGGGGTTTCCCGACAGTCACGCAACTGGCGTGGTGTTGTAGTTCACCCCATTAAGGTAACACTTAATTAAAACACTTGTCAAGGAATATTTTTCTATAGATTTAGTAACTATGAATCTTCTACAGATAAACCTGTTCTCTCCATACCTATTCCCTGTTCCTTGTTCCCTGTTCCCTATTCCTTTGATTTGCTTAAAAATCAACAACTTGACTCAGTAAAAAATCTGGGGATATTAGCCTTTCATCCAACTTTTTTTCTGCTGGTAAATATATAGCTACAGTAATATCCATAGAAGTTAAATATTTACACATTAGAGGTCCGACATCTTCCCAATCTAAACCTCCTAAACCACGTCCAAGTGCAGGCATAGCTAAAGATTTTATGCCTTGTTTTTGATAATTATTGGCAAGCCATTCTAAACCATTTTTTATATCTTCAATTTCCGAAGCATTTCGCCAATGTTTTTTGGTGGGAAAGAGCAAAAACCATTTTTGTTCATTATTCAAAAAATCTTGAGGGAGAAAAAATTTACTATCTCCTAATTGTTCTTTTACGGATGATTCTCTTTTATATAAATATGGCTTTCCTATTTGCAAATATTTGCTTTTACAAACTTCTTGGTATCTAACATAAACATCTGGAAATCTATATTTTGCTGTTGATGCTAATCCTTTTCCCATCACACCAACACAATTAACACTTACAGTCAAAGTTTGCATATTAGAAAAGAACATATCCCCGCGAATCAGAGAAATATTTTCTGTTAACTTTCGACTCCATTCTGGTTGGAAAAACTTTGTTGGTTCAACTACAATAGAAATATTTTTACCATAATTATTTCGGGCAAAAGTGTCTCTTAAAGATTGATTGGCTTTTTCACAAGCCACATAAATAGTTTGAATATTAGTAGCAGGAACTACATCAGGAACTAAACATTCAGCCATAATTTTTCTTTTAGAACCATCCTCATTACTCCACCATTCTTTATCGGTTTCTTTTTTAATTTGTTTCAGAATATTTAATTCTTCTGCTTCCTGAATAGAAATAATTTCCGAATCGTTATGAGCAGCATTCCCTGTAGTAATCCAAATATCTCTTCTAGTTAAAATATCTCGTTTCACTGAAATAATAACAATTTCTTCAATAGCATATTTATGAATAATTGAGTAAAGCATTGCATTTATAGGTTGAAAGTAAAGATTCGCAAAGCTCCACAATGATTTATTATTAAAAACTATTTTTTGATAACGATTATCGACTATTTGTGAGTTGTAAATTGTTGTAGGTTTTAGTTGATTATATTCTATTAATTGGTGAGATAGAATGCCTTTCTCTAAAATAGAGATGATATTTTCGATATGAGTAATATAGAATAAATTTTGAATACTTGTTTTGTGTACCATCTGTTTTTAATGTTTGTAGTTCCGCTGTCACGTTTCTTTGCCTGACTGAAAGGCAGAGCCTAGCGGCAGCTATATCGCTCAGGTTCAGAAAAAAATTATATGGTTATTTACTTATATTTAATAGTTAAATTAACTATTCCAGAAATTATCATAAATAGATTTAATAGCCTTTTCTAAAGGTGGTAGATAATTTTCTACCACATCCCAAACTACTTCAATATCAATCCCTAAATATTCATGGGCTAATCTATTTCTAAATCATGCTATTTTTTCCCACAAAATGTTTGGTTCTGAATCTTTCCATTCTGTCGGTAACTTTTTAATAGACTCACACATAACCTCTAGATTTTTCAAGACAGCATCTTGGATAATAGGTAAACATTCAGTCGTCAGCTATCAGCTATCATAAGACTGATTTTAATCTTTGATAAAAGCTTTATTAATTAAGCAAAAAAAATCTTCTTTCCCTTCTTTATTATCAACCTTTATCCTGGTTAAACAGTCTCTAATGTGAATTAAATAAACTCTCTTTTATTTCATAAATTAATCGCCTACTTTCAGACATTTTCCTTAATAAAATAATGTAAAGATTTAGTAGAAACTACATCGACTTTTCTATTTAAAAGCTGTTCTAAATCTTCTATTAAACCAACAGGAAACCAAGGAGAAATCTTAGACAAATCATAATCAATCAAAAAATCTATGTCACTATTTTCTGCCTCTTCTCCCCTAGCTACCGAGCCAAACACCCTGACATTAAATGACCCATGTTTAGCAGCTAAAGCTAATATTTCCTCTCGTTTTTATTGTAAGTATTTCTTAAGTTTCATTTTTCTATGTTAACATTTTATTGGTAATTTTTTGCCACAATTTTAGTTTCCCATAATTTTAGTCTTTTTTGAGTATTAAGTATTAATAGTTAAAAATATTTGTACCCACATTCGGCACTTAAATTTATAATCTTAAAAGAACCGGTAAGTTGGCTAGATAAAAATATAATTTACTGATATAATGGATAATAGTTTGGTCAGAAAAAGCTTCTTTCCTTTCTTTTTTGGAAAGGAGCGATAATGCTCCGCATCGCTGACGCGATCGCCTCTTGGTAACAACTATCCTGAATAAAATATTTTATAATTAAGTAAGCTCTTAACTTTCAAAAGTTTCTATGTCTCAAAGCACTTTAATATCAACAAAAATTCCACCCCTGGAAAACGGCGATAAACTTAATTGTATTCAATTTGAAAGGCGTTATGAACAAATGCCTCATATCAAAAAAGCTGAACTAATTGCAGGAATTGTTTATATAGCATCACCTTTAAGGATTAATGAACATGGAGAACCTCATGCTTCAATTATAACATGGCTTGGTTTCTATAAAGCTTTTACTCCTAATCTGCAAATAGGAGATAATTGTACAGTACGTCTTGATGCAGAAAATCAACCTCAACCTGATGTTTTACTCAGAATTAATGTTGATGGTCAATCGACAATTAGTAAAGATGGCTATGTAGAAGGTGCGCCAGAATTAATTATAGAAATTGCAGCTAGCAGTGCATCTATTGATTTACATCAAAAATTAAAAACTTATCAAAATAATCAAGTACAAGAATATTTAGTTTGGCGGATTTATGACAGAGAAATTGATTGGTTTAGGTTAAAAAACAGAAAATATATTAAACTTAAATCCAATGAAAAAGGGATTATTTGTAGTGAATATTTCCCTGGTTTATGGTTAGACAAAGAAGCTTTAATTTCAGGAAATTTAGCCAAAGTATTAGCAATTTTACAACAGGGATTAAATTCTCCAGAATATCAAAAATTTGTCAAAAATTATGATTAAGTCTTAAGCATTGAACTAAAATAGTGAGGATTTAATCATAAACGCTATTAGTAGTGGACTGTTTCATCTTAAATGGTGCAATAGCAAATTGGTCTGAGATTGCTTCACTATCGTTCGCAATGACAAATAATCATGCACTATTTTAGGTGAAACAGTCCAGTAGGGTATGTTACGAAGTGCGCTAACGCACCAAGGCACTATATCTATGTAGCTCCTTTGCGTAAGTTCTGATAGTAAAAAAAATCAGTATCTTGTAGAGAAAAATATCATTTCCTGATATAATATTTAGTTCATTAGTAGGACTTACGCAAAGGTACTATATATATAGATATATAGTCAAAAAACTATTGCGTATGGGGTTACACTATATCTATGGTCGCTGCGTAAGTCTTGAAAAGTACTATGTATGGCGTATTGGTGCGTTACGAAGTGCGCTAACACACCCTACCACTGAAAAAGCTGATAACTGATAACTGATAACTGAAATGGCAATATACCAAACCGAACCATCTAAATTTTCCCAATTACTCAAAAAAGTAAAAAATGGAGACGAACTCAACCTCCAACCAGGAGATTACAAAGCTCCTTTTACCATTGATAAATCAATTACTATTCGTGGTAGCGGCACCGATACCGTAATTTTTGCTGCCACCGAAACTCCTCTCACCATAACAGTTCCCGAAGTACGATTGGAAAATCTCACAGTGGAGCGTACAGTTGGTGGCGAACAAGGGGAAGTTGCTATATTTGCCGAACCTAATACTAAACCCATTTTGAGTCAAGTCAAATTAAATGGGGTTGCGGAAAATGTGGAATGGGAGGGAGCAAGTTGGGATATTCCCACGATGCTCGATTTTGGGGAAGTAGAAATTAACCGACAAGTGGAACGAGGATGGGAGTTACAACTGGGTGCGGTTTGTCAGGTTTTGTGTAATCTAAATTGGTTGCAGGTGCGCTCCAGTTATCTTTCACCGGGACGACAAAATTTGGATTTGGTGTTGAATACTGCTGATGTTCCTACTGGTACAAATTTATCTGGTTTAATTTCTCTGTTTTCAGAAGGTGGGAGACGAGAGTTGGAGGTTGCTGCTAAGGTTATTTCCTCAGCTCCGGCAACTCCAGTGGTGGCAGTGGAAACACAAGATTTATCTGCTAAAGTTTTGACTTCTCAAGATTGGGGTTATCGGTTTATCGGTAGTGCGGTGGATAGGTTGGTTCGGACTCAGTTGGGTGAAAGTGCCATGAAGAAATATCCAGAATTTTCGGATCGTCGCGCGAAAGCAGAATTATTGATGTCTGAGATATTGGATGAAGATTCTCATTTATATTATGTGCGTCGTCAAGCACCGGGAAAGGAAGAGGGGGAGGAAGTTTGGGAACTGACAATGGCTACGGATAGGGAGGATGAATGGGAAAAAACGTTGAAACTTAGGGGAGCAGTTAATATTGATGGAGACAGGGTTTTCAAAATATTATCGGTGCAGTTTATTTCTCATAAAGCAGAAGCAGATGAGTTTAGTGTTGCTTTGCAAATCCGTTTATTGCCACAACATCAGTTCCGACGAAAGATACCATTGGGAGCGGTGCGCTCTATCCAAAAAATGCCTTTTTTTGGCGATCGCTTACTAACGGAGGATCAACTTCCTATTTGGACGACTTTTGTGAAAATGGAGCAGCGTCTCGCAGAAAAACGTCAATTTTGTTTACCTTATTCTAGTCACAACTACGGTAGTGCTAAGAAAAGGATTACTTTTGAAATTGATATTCGGGCGGCAACTATTGATGGAACGCCAGAAACTTCTCTGGAAGATATGGAGTTACGGCGACGACTTTTTGAGGCAAAAAATCAAAATATTCAACTTTTTTCCAGTTCTCCAGCAGGTAGGGATGGTAGAGATGGGGAAAAGTTGGGAGCGATCGCTTCTATTGATTGGGAGAAGAGTCAAGTACGGATCGCGTTGGATAGTGAGATTGTGGAAAGTATTGTTCGTGGGAGTTATCGTATACCGTCTACAGGATTTTTATTTTTTGTGGATTCTGGAGATATTGCTCAGGTGCAACGGAAACGAAGAGCGTTGGAAGATTTACAAAATGGTCGTTGTCAGAATCCATATTTGGGGGAATTTTTCTTTGATGCTACTTGTGCGCGAGTTCCAAAAAAGCGAGTGGAACTGCAACCCCAGAATTTATTGTTACCTGCTGCGAATGCTCATCAACTTGCTGCTGTGGAAAAGGTTTTGGCAGCAAAAGATTTGGCTTTGATTCAGGGTCCTCCTGGTACTGGGAAAACTACTGTGATTGCGGAAATTTGTTATCAAGTTGCGTTACGGGGAGGGCGGACTTTGATTGCGTCTCAGGCAAATTTGGCGGTTGATAATGCTTTGAGCAGGTTGGTTCATAATCCGGTGATTCGTGCTGTACGCAAGGGAAAAGCTGAGAAGGTGCAAGTGGAAGGGGAGCCATTTTTGGAGGAACGGGTGATTGATACTTGGTTAAAAAATACTGCTAATGATTGTGAAAAAGATTTGGGGGAGCGACTGCAACGGGTGGAAGTTTTACGGAATTTATTGATAGAGTCTGAGAGATTTAATGGTTATTTCGAGTTGGAGAAAAAATGGGTAAATGAACAGAAGGAGTTGAGCGATCGCCAAATTATTTTGGAGGCAAGTCGGATAGCATTGGAGGCTGAATTTTTGCAGTTGGAAACTGATAGGAAGGAGTTAGATTTTTTGGTATTGGGATTAGATAATTTGTTAAATTCTGCACCGAATATTAATTGGGAAAATGAGGAAGTTAGAATTTTTTTAGCTCGTTTACAACCTTATGCTCAGGAGGAAAGTTCGGTTAAAGATTTAATAGAGAATGTGGGTTTAGGTCGGAATCTTGCTAAAGATATTGGTTGGGAAATTCCGCAATTAGGAGCTTTTGGTTTAGCAGTTTGGTTACAGGAAAATTTAGTTGTTTTATTGCCAGAATTTCAGAGTGGTTTAGCTGTGGCAAAAAAAGCTGTTTTGGCAATGTCGGAAACTGAGAAATTATTACAGATTTATCAACAGGTTCATGGTAATTTTGAGCGGTTGAAAAAAGATATTCAGCAAGGAGAGATAATTTCAGAAAGTTTAGGAGAAAAGCGTCAAGAATTAGAAAGGGAAAAAAGTCAGATAGATTTAGTTGTTGGAGAAGTAGGTGTCTGGATAAAAAAAATTGGTAAAGAACGGATATTTGAGGAATTGAAAAAATGTTGGGAAACTGGTGAAAGTTTTCAATTAGATTCAATTGGATTACCAGAAAGTTTAATGAAAGTTGCTAGTAGAGAAAAATTACAACTTTTGCCAAATTATGCTCAACGGATTAATCATTTGCCAGATTGGGAAAGATTGGAAAAAGCATTAAATGCCGAGTCAAGTCGTGGCTTTAAAAATATCCAAGGAAAAGAATATCGTTTTGATGAATTTTTACAAATTACTCTGAGTCAAGCACCGATAGTTTTGTCAGAAAGAGATTATCAAAACTGGCAAGAGTTTGCTAAATCATTTATAAATTATCCCCAACTTGGTCAACAAGAACGACAAAGTTTAGTGAGAAAAATTCAACAATTTTTCCATAAAAATAAACAGAAATATAGTTTAGTTTGGCAACCAGAGAATATAACAAAAACTTTCACAGAAGTGATAGATAAAATTTTCAATAAAATTCTCCATAATTCTCGTGAATTTTTACTTCCTGCTAAACAAGAAAATCTCAAACAAATCCTGAAAAATGAGAAACTATCAGAGGAAAATATACAATTATTGGCAAACCAGAGACAAAGACTAGAAATAGTCGATAAAAAAGGAAAAGATTCTCGACAAAAACTGGAAGAAAAATATCAAGAGCTTGTGGCAATTTTAAAAGAAATAGATTCTCAAACAGGAGTTAATCCAGAAATTAGCGATTTAGTCAAACAATATCTTGAATGGCAACCATTGCAGATATTAAACGATAAATCAAATTTTGCCGAAAAAGTAAATTATTGGGAAAATAGTTTAAATCAACTTAAAAAAATATCTCCTCAACTACAACCTTTTACCGTTCTGAAAGAAATCAAAAATATTCTCCAAGAAAGACTAAACACCATCCAAGAAAAAGCCGATAAATTGCCGGAAAAAATCGAATCTTGCCAAACAAAAATTAATCAAATTAAAACGGAATTAGAACAAACATTACCAACCAACTTAATTCAAGAAAGAAACTGGTGGAAATTAGCATGGTCAAAAATTCCAGAAAATCTCAAACCCGCCGTTGAGGAAACAGAATTATTTGCCATCGAACTATTACATAAAATTAAACTGCAACAGAAAAATTGGCAACAAGAATTAGAAACAGAAGAAACCCTCCTAAATCAACACCAAAAATTTATTCAAGACTGGATAAAAAAACTCAAACAACCTTCAGAAAAAGATAGTAACGAGCTGAGAAAAATTTACCTTGATAATGCCAACGTTATTGGTATTACCTGCGTCCAAGCTGCCAGTCGAAACTTTGCCGAAGAATTTAATAGTTTCGACGTCGTAATAATAGATGAAGTTAGTAAATGTACTCCTCCAGAAATATTAATTCCGGCATTAAAAGGCAAAAAATTAGTATTAGTAGGAGACCATCGTCAATTACCACCAATGCTTAACGATAATACCATTGAAGAAATTGCTGAAGAGATGAAAATTTCCAAAGAAGAATTAGACTTTTTAGAAGAATCACTCTTTAAAACTCACTTCGAGACAGCCAAAGAAGAAATCAAACAAATGTTAACTATTCAATATAGAATGCACCCCAATATTATGGGAGCAATTAATCAATTTTATCAACATCGTTTAGAATGCGGTCTTATCAGACCAGACAAAAAACGTTCCCATAATTTAGAAGGTAAAATTATTCAAGAAAATCAACATCTTATCTGGGTAAAAATGCCACAGTCAGAAAACTTTATGGAACAAAAAGAAGGAACATCACCTTTTAACAAAAAAGAAGTTGATGCCATTGAAAAAATATGTGGAGAAATGGAGAAATCTTGGTCTGTGAAAGTTGCTGAGGGTTTGCCAAGAAAAGAATTAGGAATTATTACATTTTATAATGCTCAGTTGCGATTAATAGAGTCGAGAATTAATCCTGAAAATTTTCCATCCTTACATATTAGAACTGGAACAGTTGATAGATTTCAAGGAATGGAAAGACAGGTAATTATTGTTAGTATGGTCAGAAATAATGACTTAGGAAAAGTAGGATTTGCCAAGAAACCAGAACGGGTAAATGTTGCTTTTTCTCGCGCTCAAGAATTGTTAATTATTGTGGGATGTCATAAATTATTTACACAACATTATGGAACTGTAGGAAATATGTATTCAGAAGTTTCTGATGTGGTGCGCAGTCAAGGGGGATTGATAGAAATTTCAGATATTTTAATGACCTAATTTGAGTATTAGGGCGGAGTTTATATAAATCTTAGAGTCAGTATTAAAATCCTAATTAAAAAGTTTTCATTAGGGCGGGTTTATATAAATCTTAGAGTCAGTATTAAAATCCTAATTAAAAAGTTTTCATTAGGGCGGGTTTATATAAATCTTAGAGTCAGTATTAAAATCCTAATTAAAACCCGCCCCTACTATTACAGTAATATCAAATCCACTTAATTTAGTAGAAAAAAATCTTCGATTTTCAACCATTACCAAATCTCTCCACACCAACCACACTTTTCTGAACAAAACTTACCCAAAGATACTATATATAAAGTCAAAAAACTGTTGCACAATAATTTTTGAAACTATATCTAAACTCTAGTGCATAAGTCCTGACTATTTAAGATCACATCCTCTTAATTTAGTAGAAAAAAATCTTCGATTTTCAACCATTACCAAATCTCTCCACACCAACCACACTTTTCTGAACAGAACTTACACAAAGATACTATACTATATATATAAAAATTACTCCCTATCTCCCCATCACCCCATCTCCTTATAAAGAGTTTTTCAGCAGACCCTAGCTAAAACCTCCCCCCATTTAAAAACACAAAAATACAGGGCTTAAATGCTTAAATTTTTAGCCCTGTATTTTTTGAAATTAACTAAGTATTCAGCTTTTCCCAAAAATAGCTGACCGCTGATAACTGAAAGGTAAATGCTTATTTAGACTTAGCTTCCTGACGTTCCTTAGCTTCCTTAATCACCACTTCTGCCACATTATTAGGACAAGGTGCATAATGAGAAAACTCCATAGAAAACTGACCCCGACCAGAAGTCATAGTCCGCAAATCCCCAATATAACCAAACATCTCACTTAATGGCACATCCGCCTTAATACGACTACCAGTTGCTGTCGAATCTTGAGACTTAATCATACCCCGACGACGATTAAGATCTCCAATCACATCACCAACATGATCGTCAGGAGTAAACACATCAACCTTCATTATCGGTTCCAATAACTGAGGAGAAGCTTTAGAAAAAGACTGACGATAAGCAGCTTTCGCAGCAATCTCAAAAGCGATCGCTGAGGAGTCAACCGGGTGGAAAGCGCCATCCGTTAATGTGAACTTCATATCCACACAAGGATAACCAGCTAACATACCCTTGGCAAAACTACTCTCAAAACCTTTTTGTACAGCAGGCCAAAATTCTCTGGGCACATTTCCACCAGTCACCTTTGACTCGAACTGGAAACCTTCACCAGTTTCAGCAGGTTCCATCACATAATCAATCTTAGCAAATTGACCAGAACCGCCAGACTGCTTCTTATGAGTATAGCTATCTTCAAGACGCTTAGTAATAGATTCACGATAAGCTACCTGTGGTTTACCAACTTCCACATCAACTCCATAAGTCCGTTTCAGAATATCAACCTTAATATCCAAATGTAATTCACCCATACCCTTAATGATGGTTTCATTACTTTCAGCATCTGTTTCAACTCGGAAAGATGGGTCTTCCTGAACCATTTTACTCAATGCCAAGCCCAATTTTTCTACAGAACCTTTATCCTTAGCTGCCACAGCAATAGAAATTACTGGGTCAGGGAACACCATCGGTTCCAAAGTAGCAGGTTCTTTGGGGTCACAGAGAGTATGGCCAGTTTGTACATTCTTCATTCCCACAATAGCAACAATATCCCCTGCTTGAGCAGATTCAATTTCTTCGCGGGAGTTGGCGTGCATTTCTACCAAACGTCCAACTCTCTCAGTCTTACCTGTAAAAGTATTAAGAACGGTGTCGCCTTTAGACAAAGTACCAGAATAGATACGGGTAAAAGTCAAAGCACCATATTTGTCATCCATAATCTTAAAGGCCAAAGCTCGCAGTGGCTTTTCTGGATCGACATAGGCTACTTTACCAGTCTCGTTACCTTCGAGGTCAATTTCTGGTTGTGGCTTAACTTCTGTAGGATTAGGTAGATAATCAACTACTGCATCAAGTACCAACTGTACGCCCTTATTTTTGAAAGATGAACCACAGTAGGTGGGGAAGAAAGCTAAGTCCCTAGTACCCTTACGAATACAACGTTTGAGAGTATCAATATCTGGCTCTTCTCCTTCCAAATATTGTTCCATTACGTCGTCGTCTTGCTCTACAGCAGTTTCAATTAACATTTCCCGATATTTCTCAACATCATCAACCATATTCTCTGGAACATCTTTAATCTCATATTTGGTTGGGTCTCCAGAATCATCCCAAATCCATGCTTTGCGGGTTAGCAAATCCACAACTCCCACAAAATCATTTTCAATACCAATTGGTAATACCATTACTAATGGTTTGGCCGCGAGTACATCTTCTACCTGCTTGACAACTCTGTAGAAATCTGCTCCTGTGCGGTCTAACTTATTTACATAGATAATTCGAGCAACTTTAGAATCATTAGCATAACGCCAGTTAGTTTCAGATTGGGGTTCTACACCACCAGAACCACAAAATACACCTACACCACCATCGAGAACCTTGAGGGAACGATATACTT
Organism: Okeania sp.; assembly: GCF_035285525.1. Classification (GTDB taxonomy): domain Bacteria; phylum Cyanobacteriota; class Cyanobacteriia; order Cyanobacteriales; family Microcoleaceae; genus Trichodesmium. Next base: position 19,927 of record NZ_JAYKGW010000070.1, read on the forward strand.
CGATGGTAAAGTCAACGTGGCCAGGGGTGTCAATAATATTTAATTGATGGTTATTCCAGAAGCAACTTGTGGCAGCGGACTGAATCGTAATACCACGTTCTTGCTCCTGTTCCATAAAGTCTGTTGTCGCGGCACCTTCGTGGACCTCACCGATTTTATGAATTTTTCCGGTTAGTTTCAAAATTCTTTCTGTTGTGGTGGTTTTGCCCGCATCAACGTGGGCGAAGATGCCAAAATTGCGATAACGAGTGAGGTCTTTTGCCATGTTTTACTCTCTTGTTAGATATTACAAACTGTACTCTTTTAGTATTACACAAAGGGGATTAGTTTCACCAGAAAAATCAATTTCAGTATGTCAAGTCTCTAGATTTGAGCAACTGGTACTGATAACTGATAGGCTGGCCCTTGGCTGAAGTGGGATTTCTTAAGATATAGTTAGAAATTCTGCTTCTTGCCCTATGTTATAGTGTCAATTCTAAAGTATCTTGACCAAAAATCAGCTTTGGGTAGTCATTTCAGTTATCAGCCCTTTCAGTTATCAGCCTTTTCAGTTAGCCTCCTGGGGAGGAGTTGCGCTAACAGTACCTTGGAGCTATTGCCAGAGACTTGAGACTTTATAGCAACCGCCAAGGCAGTTAGGACATATTAAAAGCCTAAAACCCAGACAAAGCCAGATTTTTCCTTCTGCCTTCTCCCCTCTGCTATATTTTTTGGTCAGAATTCAGAAGTTAGATAATAAATGTCCTAAATTATTTATTTAGCACACTCATCTTGCCTATGGTAGCTTTTTCAATATGACTTGCGCATAAGTACCTTTAACAATGGTGTAGAATTTTTTCTTTTCCGTAAGTCTTGATTAAGATAATATTTAATGTATTGTTGTAACTAATCTGAAAAAATCAACTTCAGTATTTCAAACCTCTGTCTAAAGCCAAAGACACTGATAACTGAAAAGGCTGATAATTGATAACTGATAACTGACATGACTATGGAAATCGAAAATTTTCTGACTTGGTTAATCTTTTTTGGATTAATAAGTAGCTTTGGTATTAGTGCAATGATATATGCTTATCGTGGACAAGGAAGTATTTCTATCCTATTTACAGAACCAATATCAAAATCTTCATTAATTCCACCAGAAATAACAGTTAACTTTGAACAAGGATGTGAAGCTTTTCGAGTTAAAAATTATCAACAAGCTATCAATAAGTTTACTGAAATTATACAAAATAATTCCAATATTCCTGAAGCTTATCATAATCGAGGTTTAGCTTTTGCTAACTTACGTCAAGATGATGAAAGTGTAGCAAATTTATTACAAGCAGGAGAATTATATCTCCAAGCAGAAAATCAACAAGCGATCGCTCTGATTAAAAAAAATCTAGAGTTATTAAAAGCCAGAAAAGAATCTATTTCAATAATTAATAATTAACAATTACCTCTTCTTTGATTGAATTTGATATGGCGTTTCAGCTATCGCGAATAGTTTCAGCTTTCGCCGACATGAATGCGCTCCCATTTCCTATACGAAAAAGCGGATTTTGCATCAACAAAATGACTGCTTTTTCTCCATAAATGAAAATGCTTTATACTTTAATTAATTTTTAGGTAAAAATAACAATTAATTGATATAATATGATAGATTTGACCAAAAAATAAGGTTTCAAGGCTCTGGCAATAGCTGAGAGTTATACCATTTCTAAATTGGTATTACTGAGAACTGATAACTGAAATTTAGGAGGTAAAAATGGGTTTAGGAATTTTAATAGATGGTAAGTGGATTTCTGAGAGAGAACAAGAAGATTCTCAAGGTAGATTTATTCGCCCTCAAACCACTTTTAGAAATCAAATTACAACAGATGGTTCTAGTGGCTTTAAAGCAGAAACAGGACGTTATCATCTATACATTTCTTGGGCTTGTCCTTGGGCACATCGAACTGCTATTATGCGAAAAGTTAAAGGGCTAGAAGATGCTATTGGTTTGTCAGTTGTTGGTGCTGTAATTGACCAAAATAGTTGGGAATTTACAGATGAACCAGGAGCTATTCCTGATACTATTAATTATCATAATTATCTTTGGCAACTTTATCTTCAAGCAGACTCTAATTATAGCGGTAGAGTAACTGTTCCGGTACTTTGGGATCGCCAAACAAATCAAATAGTTAATAATGAATCCCGTGAAATTATTCGGATGTTCGATACTCAGTTTAATGGCATTGCTAAAAATGATATAAATTTATGTCCTGAAGATTTATTGGATAAGATTGAAGAAACTATTGATAAGATTTATCAACCTATTAATAATGGTGTTTATCGAGCAGGTTTTGCTGGTTCTCAGTTCGCTTATGATGAAGGAGTAAAAGATTTATTTGCAGCTTTAGATTCTTGGGAAGATGTCTTATCAAAACAACGTTATTTATGTGGCGATCGCTTAACTGAAGCTGATATTTGTATGTTTACTACTTTGCTTCGTTTTGACCCGGTTTATTATGTTCATTTCAAATGTAATTTACGTCATATTTGGGAATATCCAAATCTCGGGAATTATTTGAAGGATATTTATCAACATCCAGGGGTAAAAGAAACTTGTAATTTTGACCATATTAAACGGCATTATTACATGAGTCATCCTAAAGTTAATCCTACTAGAATTGTACCAGTTGGTCCGGAGATGGATTTAGATTCTTCTCATAACCGTGCTTCAATGTAAAATGACAATTTAGCTGTTAGTTTCGGCTATTAATATCTGAATTATTGCAATCTAACTGAATATAAAATAGGGAAAAAGATAGCAGTTCAAACAGAAACTTTATACTCTTTCTCTTTACCCTGTTTTCTTAATCTATTATGTTTATTTTTCCAAAATAAATATAGCTCCTAAATGATTTGTAAAAAAAAATGTAGGGGTTTGGTCTCCAAACCCAAGGGTAGATAAAATTTTACAATCTACTTAGGAGTGCTATATTTTAAATTATCAGCTCTACTGCTATTTTCTCTAATTTTTGTTCGTAGTTTTTTTGTCGCTTGCGGATTTTTTTTTGCTGCATCTCAATGGGCGAAGAAAACGAAAAATTTATTGCTTTTAGGGAATAGGGAATAGGAAAAAAGTATTTTTGCGAATGGGAGATTAATCCTTTTTTTTTGAGCTAGATAAGTATTAATTTCCTTTAAATATAATCATACTATAGAGAGTTGATTTTTGATACAAAAAATTATCATTAAGTTGATTAATTTTATTTAAAATTATCTTGAATCAAAATAATATTTATGTTACTAAATTAGCTCTAAATTAAAATCAAACTTACCAATGGAAATTAATTTAGCATGACGACCGCAGAGGGTTTTGTCAACAGTATTTTCTATATTAGAAAAATTCAAACAAACTCGTAAAAAATTAGGAGGATAATCAACTAATTTTTCAGCCCATTCAATAGCAACAATACCCAAAGGTACTTCTAAACCTTCCCAATAAATCTCTAAATTTAAAGCTTCAATCTCTGAACTTTCTAAGCGATATAAATCAAAATGATAAAGAGGAATTTTGCCAGAAAAATATTCATTAATTAAAGTAAATGTCGGACTATCAATTGTTTCATTTATTCCCAAACCTGCGCCAATACCTTGAACCAAAGTAGTCTTACCACTACCTAAATTTCCCTCCAATAAAATTACACTACCAACAGGTAAAAATTTCCCTAAACTTTTACCAAGATTATAAGTAGCTGCTGCATTTTCTAGTGAGAAAAAAACTTCTTGATTCTTCATTTCAATTATCAGTTATCAGTATTTTATACTGAGGTAAAAGTATATCCTATTTCTACTTTTTCCTTTTTATAAAGTATAGAAATCAGGTTGGTTAGAGACAAATTTCAATATATTCAGCTATCTAATAAAAACCCGGTTTCTCCGAGATCTAGGTTTTCCTTCTTTCTAAAGTATAGAAACCAGGTTGGTTAGAGACAAATTTCAATATATTCAGCTATCTAATAAAAACCCCGGTTTCTCCTTCTTCCTTCTTCCTTCTTCCTTCTTCCTTTTAAACCCGACTATACCACTGAAATAAAACCCGTGCCAACATCATAGAATCATGGCGAATAACACCAGTTTTTTCATCCTCATACATGACATTAGTTAAAAGAATTTTCCGCCCCAAATTTTTAACCGCTTCTCTGTCAAGAAAAACCGGATGAGAACCCTCTTGAGCATACTTAATTAATGCTTTTTCTGAAGGACTTTTTCCCTGAGCTAAAACAGTATCAAATAATTTCTTACCACAAGCAACATCAATAGCACGAATATGATCCGCTACAGTATATCCATCAGTTTCCCCAGGCTGAGTCATAATATTACAAACATAAATACTAGGAATATTTCTACAAGCGATCGCCTCAGTAATTTCAGATACTAATAAATTAGGAATTACGCTAGTATATAAACTCCCAGGACCGATAATAATATAGTCAGCTTCTTCTATAGCTTGCAACACTTTAGGTAAAGCAGGAGGATTTTCAGGAGTACAACCTATTTTGACAATTTTCCCTCCTGCTTCAGTAATATTAGACTCCCCTTCAATACGTCGCCCATCGGATAATTCTGCCCAGAGGTTAACATCAGTCAAAGTAGCAGGCAAAACTTGACCTTGCACAGCTAAAACCTGTGAACTAGCAGCTATAGCTCTTTCTAAATCTCCTGTCACCTCACTCATTGCTGTGAGAAAGAGGTTGCCAAAACTATGTCCATTCAAACCATCACCAGCACTAAACCGATATTGAAACAACTCAGTTAATAACTTTTCCTCACTAGCTAAAGCTGCCAAACAATTCCGAATATCTCCAGGTGGCTGTACTCCTATCTCTCGGCGTAACCTACCAGAAGAGCCACCATCATCAGCCACTGTGACTACAGCGGTAATATTAGCACTATAATCCTTAAGACCCCTTAATAAATTGGAAAGGCCAGTACCTCCACCAATGGCTAAAATTTTAGGACCTCTATTTAATCGTCGATGAGTAAGTAAAAGATCTACAAGTTTATCATTTCCTTCCGGCATTAATACTTGAGTAATATTATTTAAACTACGGTTTTGTCCCCAGAAGATAAATAATAAACCACTAAGAATGGCTATTGGCCCGGAAATATAATTAGGTAATATAGTTGTGATCCAAGCCAAAAATCCTTTTAATGTTTGTAGGGTATAAAAAACAGGAGTCATTCCTGTTGATATTCCTATTCCTAAGCTAGTTAGTAGTACACCAACAGCACTTAAAAGTAACCATCGTTTAACGAATAATCCTGGGGCAAGCCATTTAAACCATTGGTAAATGACGTGGGAATTAGTTTTATGATATTTCCTTGGAGAAGAGTTACTTTTGAGGAAATTGCGTAGGGTTTTTTTCAGTAAAGCAGTTGACATAGGAATTTTCACCTTAGCTTAAATTCAGGACAAATTTTTATGGAAATTTTATATATAATAAGGAGAGTTCTGGCACTATTATGTAGCTTCAGGACTAGATTTTCTGGGAAGAAAATGTGTGAAGTAGGAAATTAGGAGGGTGAGAGAGTTTGATGGGATAAGGATTTTAGAAAAAAATCTACCCTTGTTTCAGTTATCAGTGATCAGTTATCAGTACCCCGTAGCTTTTGCCAGAAGTTGGAAATACTGAATTGAAAATTATTTCATCTCCTTGAAAGTTTAGGGCTAATTCTTTGTCTTCAGAGAATATTTAGAACCCTATATTTTTGGTTAATTAATTCTAGCAAGGTGTACAAAAATTCAAAGGATTCTATTTTCTAGCAACAATAAATAGACCCTGCTTTGAAAGGGGAGGCACATACCCCAATCTTTTGCTAAAAGTAGGGAAGTCAGGGAGTAATTTCAGTTATCAGTTATCAGTTATCAGTTATCAGTTATCAGTTATCAGTTATCAGCACCTCTGTCTGTTTGCGCAGCATGACCTAGGAAAGCCAGAGGCTTGAAATACTGAATCGAATATTTCTCTTGGTCGATTGGATATGCTTAGGGAACCCATCCATCTCACCCTGCGGGGAGTTTTGATAACGACCGCTTTTTCATCCCTTTGAAAGGGGAGGCTTTATACCCAATTTTTCGGTAATCAGGATTTCCTAATTTATTTTTTTGGTGTTATGTTGCTATATAATATATCTTGGGAAAAAAGTCAATACCTAATTTATGAACTATGAACCTCTAATTGAATTAAAGGGAGTTAGTAAGTCATTTGGGCAAAATATTGTTTTAGATCGAGCAGACTTAACTATTTATCGTGGAGATGCCTTAGCTATTATTGGTCCATCGGGTACTGGTAAATCTACAGTTCTCAGAATTATTGCTGGTTTATTGACTCCTGATGCTGGAGAAGTTTATGTGCAGGGAAAGCAAAGAGTTAGATGGATGGATGATTTAAAAGACCCAATTACTATTGGTATGGTATTTCAGAATGCAGCTCTGTTTGATTCTTTGACTGTAGAAGAAAATGTTGGTTTTCTATTGTATCAACATTCTAAGTTATTACCTTCTCAAATTCAGGATTTGGTGAACCAGAAGTTAGAAATGGTGGGTTTGAGTAATATTGGCGATCGCTATCCGGCAGAGTTATCTGGTGGGATGCGTAAACGGGTTAGTTTTGCTAGAGCTATTATTACTAATCCGGAAAATCCCCATGATGATCCAGATGTATTATTATATGATGAGCCTACTGCTGGTTTAGACCCTATCGCTTCTACTGTAATTGAGGATTTAGTCCGTCGCATACAATATTTGGATGGTGGTTGTAGCACTTATGTTATGGTGACTCATCAACATAGTACCATTCGTCGCACAGCGGACAGAATTATTTTTCTTTATCAGGGTAAGGTGCAGTGGGAAGGTAGTGTTAAGGAAATTGATAATGTTGATAATCCTCTAGTACGACAATTTTTTACGGGTAGTGTAGATGGCCCGATTAAGGTGGTGGGTTATTAAATTCAGCTATCACTTATCAGTTATCACTACCAATATCTGAAATATCTGGATTGCAAATACTGAAGTTATTTTTTTCATTACTCTAGGGCGTGTCATCAATTAAATAAGTTGACAAAAAGGCTATTCTCTGTTAGGTAAAAATGGCGATCACGGTTGGGTAAGTTCAGATACAGCGAGCGCATACCTGAAATTTTGCGGTCGGTAGGGGCGGGTTTCTGCTTAGGGACGTTGCATAAGGGCGTCCCTACAAAGATTTTCATAAGTTTAGATAAACCCGCCCCCCCCAATGATGTAATGAACAGTTTTAGCTTTGTCAGTCCACTACTTTTGTTGATAAAGCTTCTAACATCTAATTGATGACATGCCCTAAAAGGGGCAAAAACTAATCTTTTGGTCAAATAAAGTTAAAAGTTGTTTTGGTAACAGAAATTTTGATTAACCTTCCAAAAGAAAGTTAGAAGTTAATATAGTAATTCTATTTTATTTGTGTCAAAAATCTTACTGCTTTTTACGGAAAAGGAAATAAGGAGTAGGTGGGGATTTCAATTTTTTTATTTACTTGTTGATTTATCACAACCTATTTTAGGATTATTATAGAAAATAAAGATAATTCTAGTAACATAAAATCAAGGTAATTACCATAACATAATATTTGTTGATTATAAAGTCAAAATCTTACGGTTCAATATCATAATTGAAAAAACTTTTTTAGATATATGCGATCGCGAACAACTAGGGAAGGTTCAGTCGGTTTATTAGCCTTATTAGGAATAGGTTTATTTGGGGCTTTAGTTTTTTGGCTAAAGGGAATAGAATTAGGTAAACGTAGTTATATTGTTATAGTTGAATTTGAAAGTGCATCTAGTGTTGATATAGGCACATTAGTTAGGTATCGAGGTATTGATGTTGGACAAGTAGTAGATATTAAACCAGGGCCGAATGGGGTAGATATTTCTCTAGAAATTAAGCCAGAAGATTTAATTATACCTCGTGATGTATACATCCAAACTAATATATCGTCATTTATTGGTACTGCTCATATAGATATTATTCCGAGAGGAAAAATACCAGAATCAAAAATTTCTGCTACTCCTTTATCGCCAAATTGTCCAGAAATAATTATCTGTAATAATGACCGTTTACAGGGAGATGCCGGAGTAGAAATGCAGCAATTATTAAGAGCAGGAATGCGTTTTATTGATGTTTATAGTGACCCAGAATTTTTTGATAATCTGAAGATAATTGCTAAAAATACAGCGGATGCTTCTGCTGAAGCTTCTAAGGTAGCTAAACAACTTTCTAAATTATCAGAAACTTTGGAAAAAGAAATGGACAGTTTAAGTCAAGATTTAACAGAAGATGTTGATAATATAACAGTAGTTCTGGAAGGAGAAATTGGCGGTTTGACTAAAACTATGAAAGGAGAAATTGGCGGTTTGACTAAAACTATAAAAGGAGAAATTGGTGGTTTAAGCAATAAAGTAGAGCAAGATTTAGACAGTTTAACTCAAACAGTGAATCAAGAAGTGAGTAATATTTCTAGTCAAGTAACTACTGTTACTGATGCCATGAAAGAATCTACAAAAAAAGTTTCTTCTGCTGCCATCTCTTCAGCAAATTCTGCTGAGAAAGTAGCTAATAAATTTAGCATAACAGCAGATAATATTAATGGGATTGTGAAGACAAATCGTTCTAATATTATTAATACATTGGAAAATCTGGAAAAAACAACTGAAAAATTAGTAGTGTTAACAGAAAGCTTAAGTCCTATTACTAATGAATTAGAAAAAGGAGAGTTTATTAATAATCTGAAAATATTATCAGCAAATGCGGTAGAAACTTCTGCAAATTTACGAGATTTTTCTAGTGATTTAAACAATCAGAAAAATATTCTTCTGTTGCAAGAAACATTAGATTCTGCTAGAGTAACATTAGAAAATGTGCAGAAAGTAACGTCAGATTTGGATGATATTACAGGGGATAAAAAGTTTAGGGAAAGTCTCAAACAAATTGTTAATGGATTAGGTGATTTATTATCTTCAACTAAGGATTTGGAGGAACAAACTAGGGTTGCTAAAAATATTGAAGTTTTGTTGAAAGAAAGTAATTAATAATGGATAATTAGGGCTTGCTGAAAAAGTTGTAGGTTGGGTTGAGGGACGAAACCCAACACAACTTCGTTATATTTCTAAATCTCCCCTTTGACAAAACGCCATAATGTATAATGCACAAGAGATAGGTCGGATTGTCCACCCCTATTTACTGGGTACAATATAAATAAATTGTTAAATTATCTAGTAAACCTAACCCTTTATGTTGTGGTAAGGGTGAGTCGCAATACATGACTACATTTTAGCAGATATTCCCTACAAATCTTTGTTAAGAAATATTACAGAATTACATGGCTACGTCTAGAAAAGGCGGTCGCGGAGCGCGGAAGGTCGTTCTATGGCTATATCATAAGACTGAAAGGGGTTTCATAGTTTTATAGTACATTTGGCTGCGGGGGGGAAGTTCAGATATTGTGGTTTCACTCCATACCACCCCTACTATGGATAATTAATTTTGTATGAGGGCGGGTTTATCTAAATTTTCGAGTAAGTATGAAAGTTATAGTTAAAACCCGCCCCTACTAATTGTATGAGGGCAGGTTGAGCTAAATTTTAGGGTGAGTATGAAAGTTACAGGTAAAATCAGCCCCTACTAATTGTATGAGGGCGGGTTGAGCTAAATTTTAGGGTGAGTATGAAAGTTATAGGTAAAACCAGCCCCTACTAAAAAATAATTGTTTTAGCTACAAACTGCACCTTTAGTATCAATTTCTAAAACTTTTACTTCAGCAATTACTCCTTGATTTTTCCAAGCATCAGTCATTGCCACTACTACTTTTGAACTTACTGATGAATTTGTCAAAGCTAATAAAGTTGGACCTGCACCACTAATTACCATTTCATAAGCACCAGCATTTAAAGCAGCAGAACGCACATTTTCATATCCTTTAATTAAAGACTTACGGTAGGGTTGATGAATTTTATCTTGCATTCCAGTTTCCAACCACTCTCGACGACCAGTTTCTAAACCTCTCAACAAAATTCCAATATGACCAGAATTAAATATAGCATCAGCACGACTATATTCTCCTGGTAAAACTTGTCGCGCTTCTACTGTTGAAAGTTCAAAGTTGGGTATTGCTACTACTGGCACAATATCCGAATGCCAGGGAATATCGCATATTTCCCAACCTCTGGAGGTAGAAGCGGTTAAACGACAACCACCAAGTAAGGCAGGTACCACATTATCTGGATGGCCTTCAATGGCGATCGCTAAGTTCATTACTTCTGTTTGACTTAAGGGATTTCCTGCTAATTGATTGGCCCCTATTAAACCTCCGACTATTGCGGTGGCCGAACTTCCTAATCCTCTGGCTAAGGGTACGCCTAAATCAATCTCAATTAACACAGATTGGGGAGTTTGGTCGATATGTTCATATAATTTTACAAATGCTTGATAGGCAAGATTGCTTTTGTCTGTGTTGACTCGTGGAGCTTCTTTGCCTGTGACGATGATTTTTACTTCTGTGGCGCTATCGGCAATGGAGAATTTGAAGCGGTTATATTGGGATAGGGCGGCTCCGAGGCAGTCGAAACCTGGGCCTAAGTTGGCGGTAGTTGCAGGTACGGTAATGGTGGTCATTTCAGTTATCAGTTATCAGTTATCAGCCAATACGGTTCAGTTAAGAATTTTTTGGCACTTTTTTACTTTGAAAAGCCTATATAATGGTTCCATATTTTATGAGTTTTCGTCTTAACTAAACTGTATTGAGTTATCAGCAGCTTTTTTGATAGCTATGCTTGATCAACATCTTTCTTAACATAAAACTTGACAAAACAGGCAGTTTTTTAATATCTAAAAAGGCTAAGATTTTTATCTGTCAATCTTTTTAGGGTTAATAGGCAACTCCTATATTTATTTTGTTGAATAAAAAGTCATGCGCATAGGCGAACAGCCCCAGTTAATTTCTATCCTATCACAAAAAATGTGGGGGCGCAACCATATCTCTTTTTTACCGCCGATTTTTTTTCGGGAGCTTGAGGAAATGAAAATGTTTATGGTTTTGCACTCAAAAGTTATTGGCGAAAGGATTTGAGGATAGGGAAAAACCTTAAGTACCTCTAGTTGTGCCTTTGTACCTTGACTCTTCTTTCCACAAGGGAAGGTGATCGCTTTCCTACTTTCTTGGGTTGAATAAAAAGTCATGCGTATAGACGAACAACCCCAGTTAATCTCTATCCTATCACAAAAAATGTGGGGGCGCAACCATATCTCTTTTTTACCGCCGATTTTTTTCTGGAGCTTTAGAAAATGAAAATGTTTCTGGTTTTGCATTGAGGAAAAATGGAAAGAGTCAGAAAGCAGAAGGCAGAATGGAAGAGCTTTTAGAGCGACTTTACTTTTTATTGCATAATTGCATAATTAGTTTTTCGTGCTTACCTACTCTACTATAAGCAATAATTTAGAGCGCTTCCCGTTGCTCGTCAGGTACACTCCGATAGAGATAAAATGCCTGACACTACAATATTTTGACTTAAAAACCTCTAACTTTTGACTTTTGACTTTTGACTTTTGACTTGAAAACCTCCACCACCTGGAGTTTCAATCACAAACACATCACCCACATTCATCTCCACAGTAGCAATACCTCCCAACTCCTCAACTTTTCCATCATTCCTTTCCACATAATTTTTTCCTACCAAACCATCACCCCCACCATTCAAACCAGGGGGAGAAACAAAGCGACGACCTGATAATATTCCAGCAGTCATCTCCTCCAAAAAACGCATTCGCCGAATTACCCCATCACCACCCTTATATAAACCTTCACCTCCACTACCATAACGAATAGTAAAACTTTCTAGTAATATCGGAAAGCGGAATTCCAAAACTTCGGGATCGGTTAGCCGGGAGTTAGTCATGTGGGTATGCACCGCATCTGTGCCATTAAAGTTCATACCTGCACCAGAACCTCCACAGATAGTTTCATAATATTGATACTTACTATTACCAAAAGTAAAATTATTCATAGTTCCCTGAGATGATGCCATTATTCCTAAAGCATTGTATAAAGTATCAGCGATCGCCTGGGAAGTTTCGACATTTCCTGCTACTACTGCTGCTGGATATTTGGGGTTTAACATACTATTTTGAGGAATGATAATTTCTAATGGTTTGAGACAACCTGCATTGAGGGGGATATCATCATCAACTAGGGTACGAAAGACGTATAATACTGCTGCTTTACAAACTGCTTTTGGTGCGTTGAAGTTGTTAGGAAGTTGGGGAGATGTGTCTGTGAAATCTATTTTGGCAGTGAGATTTTTGGGGTCGATACTGACAGAAATTGAAATTTTATTGCCGTCGTCTAGAATGCAGGTTGCAGTTTTATTGGTGAGTGATGAAGATAATTTGTTGATAGCTTTTCGCACTGAGTTTTCGGCATTATTTTGCACAAATTTCATGTAGGTTTGTACGGTTTGTAAACCATAATTTTCTGTCATTTTTTGCAGTTCTTGTACGCCTTTTTCATTGGCAGCTACTTGTGCTTGTAAGTCGGCGATATTTTGGTTTGTGTTTCTGGCAGGATATTTGCCGGAGGTAAGGATTTTTAATATTTCTTTTTCTTGAAATTTTCCGTTTTTGACAAGTTGGAAATTGTCGATTAATATTCCTTCTTCTTCGACTGTTTTACTATGGGGTGGCATTGAACCTGGAGTAATTCCGCCAATATCTGCATGGTGTCCGCGAGAGGCGACATAAAATATGGGAGTTGGTATTTTTTCTTCTGTGTTTTCAGGGGAAGTTGGGGAAATATTTGTCTGATTTTCTAAAGTTAAGTTTTGATTAATAGGAAGTTTTGCCAAAGGGAAATTTTCAGTAATAGATTTATTTCCTAAACCAAGATTTTTCTCAGATAAACTTTCTGAAGAGGAGTTATTTTCTGGGAAATTCTTTAGACAGATATTTGTCTGATTTTCTAAAGTTAAGTTTTTATCTAAATTTTCTTCAGGGGAATTAGTTTCCGGAACAATATCATCATTATTATTTTTCTTTTCCAAATCCTGCTGCACAATAAAATAAGAATCTTTTGATTTTTCTAGACTTAGAAATACAGGAGTAATAACTGTTATATCTGGCAGATGAGTACCACCATTGTAAGGATTATTTAAAACATAAACATCTCCTGGTTTAAGGATATTACCTTTCTCAGAAATTAAAGCATTAACACTTTCACTCATCGAACCTAAATGTATAGGAATGTGAGGAGCATTAGCAACTAATTCTCCGTCTTTGTCAAAAATAGCGCAGGAAAAATCTAATCTTTCTTTAATATTTACTGAAGAACTCGTATTTTGTAATGTAATTCCCATTTGTTCAGCGATCGCTCGAAATAAGTTATTAAATATTTCTAGCATTACGGGGTCTGCTGAAGCAGGAATTTTGTCTTCAGATTTACTAATTATCTCTACAGAAGAATCTGTAGTTTTTATTTTGGTTAATATGAGATGATTTTTGGCAGTTAATTCTGCTTCCCAACCAGGTTCGATAATATTAGTTCCAGTTTTTTCGATGATTAATGCTGGACTATTAATTTTGTCTCCCACTTGTAAATTTTCTCGGAGATAAATAGGAGTATTATGCCATTTTCCGGCTGTATAAACTTGTGTTGTTGTCACTGGAGTTGTAGGAGATTTTCTAGTAGGAGATTTTTCTATTTCTTCTGGAGTTTCCATTTGCTGAATAACCTCTAGAGAAACAGCTTCAACTATTAAAGATTTTTCGGCCATAATAAATCCATATCTTTGTCGATGAGCTGTTTCAAATTCGGCTTTTATTGCCGAAATATTTTCAGAAAAGTCTACTATTAATGTTGAATCACTACCTTGATATTTGAGATGAACTTTTAATAACAACGATGTAACACAAGCATCTTGCTTGTTAAAATTATTCCTTTCTGAAATTAAATCTGTTGTAGATTCTAAATTTGAATTTTCCGACGAATAATTTTCAGATATTAACTCTTGCTTTGCTTCAATTTCTAACTTAGCAAAAATCCCCTTCAACTCCGACAATAATTCCGAACTTAGCATTTTTTCAACCGCCTTTTCCTTCATAACTCGAATATCCGCCAATCCCATTCCATAAGCAGATAAAACTCCCGCATAAGGATGAATAAAAATTTGTTTCATTCCCAAAGCATCAGCAATTAAACAAGCGTGTTGCCCCCCTGCTCCTCCAAAACAACAAAGAGTATATTCCGAAACATCATAACCCTTTTGCAAAGAAATTTTCTTAATCGCATTTGCCATTTTTTCCACGGCAATAGCTAAATATCCACTTGCCACTTCTTCAGGTTTTTTACCATTACCTATTTCCGCTGCTAACTGAATAAACTTTTCTCGAACAACCTGGAAATTTAAAGGTAAATTTCCCTCATTGCCAAACACTTTAGGAAAAAATTCCGGCTGTATTTTTCCCACCATTAAATTACAATCTGTAATAGTTAAAGGTCCGCCTTTTCCATAAGCAGCAGGTCCAGGATTTGCTCCAGCAGATTCAGGTCCGACACGATATCTAGCACCATCAAAAAATAAAATTGAACCTCCTCCAGCAGCAACAGTATGTATCGACATCATCGGAGTTCGTAACCTAACTCCAGCAATTTCTGTTTCAAATTCTCGTTCATATTCTATTGTTTTATTCCCTGCTCCAGCATAATGAGCAACATCTGTAGAAGTACCTCCCATATCAAAACTAATTATCTTATGAAAACCTGCCATTCTACTTGTTTGAACAGCTCCCACAATTCCTCCAGCAGGACCTGATAAAATACTATCTTTTCCTTGAAATTTTTGAGCATCTGTTAAACCACCATTCGACTGCATAAACATTAGTTTGACTGGATTTGGTTTGGAGAATTTGCTACTATTTAAACTCTGTTTTTTTAATTTCAAATCTAATCTTTTTTCCGGTTTTTTTTCATCTCCTAGCTCAACGTCTATTTTTCCTATTTCCAAATCAGGAGTTTGTTGAAATTTATTTATTTCTGAACCATCTTTACTACTTAAACTTTCTTTGGCTAAATTAAAATTAAAATCTTTTTCCGGTTCTTTTTCATCCTCTAGCTCAACATCTATTTTTCCCTTTTCCAAAGAATAATTTTCCTGAAAAATTCTATTTTCTTTCCCACAATTTTCAGAAGATTCTAAATAACTACTAACTTGATTAACATATCGTCGTAAAATTGGTGATAAATAAGCATCAACCACCGTAGTATCTCCCCGACTAACTAATTTCATTAAAGGACTAACTTCATGGGAAACAGATATTTGAGTAAATCCAATTTCTTCAGAAATTTCTTTAATTTTTTGTTCATGCTTCGGATAGCGATAACCGTGCATTAAAACAATCGCACAACTTCTAATTCCTTCCTTATATACTGTTTCCAGTTGATAAATTAATTCTGTTGTTTGAAGTGGAATTGTTTCTTCCCCTTTAACTGTATAACGACACTCAACCTCAATAACTTTTTCATAGAGCATTTCTGGCAAAATAATTTCCCTAGCAAAAATATTAGGGCGGTTTTGATAACCAATTCTTAGAGCATCTTTAAAACCCTTATTAATTACTAAAACTGTGCGATCACCTTTCCTTTCTAATAAAGCATTTGTCGCTACAGTTGTACCCATTTTTATTACTTCTATTTCTGCTGAAGGTATAGGTTCATTTTCAGAAATTCCTAATATTTCTCTAATTCCTTGAACTGGTGCATCGGGGTAGCGTTCTGGATTTTCTGATAGTAATTTATGAATAATAATTTCACCGTCGGGAGCTTTGGCTACTATGTCTGTAAATGTGCCTCCACGGTCTATCCAAAATTGCCAACGATTGTTAGTAATTGATGTGTTGTTTATATTCATATTAATGTTGGGAGAAATAGTTTTGATTTTTTACTGAAAAATAGTAATGGTTATTGCTATACATAATTATAGAAGGTTGTTATTGCGATGGGAATGGAGTGGAAGAAAGCAATCTCAAACTTTGCCACAATTAATCCGTGTATCCGTGGCAAAATCCTTGTGAGCAAGTTGAATAAAAAGTCTAGTGTATGGGCGAACACACCCCAACTAAATTTATTATATCAGACCGGGTTGCGGAATGCAACCCCAATATCTTCTTTCGGCGCCACTTTTTTTGGTGCTTCAGAGAATGAAAAATTTTCGCCAGGTAAATAGAGAGATTTTTCTGGGGCGGATATTTCTCAATTTTTGGTGTTTCAGAAAATGAAAAATTTTCCTGGTAAATAGGAAGGAGGCGATCGCTCACACAACAACTTCTCAATTTCGGGTGCTTCACAGAATGAAAAATTCTCAGGTAAATAGAAGGATTTTTCCGAGTCAAAACACTACTTCTCAATTTCGGGTGCTTCACAGAATGAAAAATTCTCAGGTAAATAGAA
>NZ_JAYKGW010000071.1:0-58385 GCF_035285525.1 Okeania sp.
TTCTGGGTCAATTGATTGCAGTAATGTGGCCACTAATTTTGATGATGATATTTTTGGCGTCATGGGTAATATTTTACCATACTAGCTGCACTTTTTCTCTTCTTACCCCAATTTATTGAGCGGATACAATATTTAGTCGATCAAGTAATATGAATAATTTCCAACCTTGGGCTTTCCTGTTAGGCAGAATATTCCTCTGGTATCCTTTGTCTAAACCCAAGCATGTTTTTAAGTCATATTACTTCTTCCTTCTTACTTCTTCCTTCTTCCTTCCTAACTTAATCTACTAAAAAAATATGAAAACACAATGGGAAAATTTTATCCAAAATCTTGGTGAATGGCACGGTTCATTTACTAAAATTTCTGCCACAGGAGAAATACTAAAAGACACACCTAGTATTCTGATTTTAGAAAGTCTTGATGACCAGAATAAAACAGTACGTTTAACACTAAGTCGTTATAACTCTTTCACCAAAACTCCGGAGTCAAAAGTTGATGAATTAGTAACAGAATATCAGACTCTAGGTAGAAATCTTTTATTTTTTGAAAGTGGCGCTTTTTCTAAAGGAACAATACAAATAGCACCTTTTTCAATTAATGGTGCTGAGTTTGGTTTAGTTACTAAAAATCGTCGTCTACGTTTAGTCGAATTATTTAACAAAGATGGTGATTTTGATTCATTAACATTAATTCGAGAAAAACAAGCTGGAATAGACACTCCTGAAAATCCTCCTTTAACAGTAGATGCTTTATTAGGAAAATGGCAGGGAGAAGCTATTACTATGTATCCCGATCTGCGAGAACCGAATATTTATCCAACTCAAATGGAATTAAATATTGATAATACAGGTCGATTAGTTCAGGAAATTAATTTTGGTAATACTAATCCAAAAACTTTCACTTCTAGCGCTAAAATTGAAGGTTCAATTTTACACTTTGACCAAAGTTCTCAACCCGTAAAAGTCTTGTTACTTCCTGGTGGTGCATCTGCTACTTTTCCTGTCAAAATTGAGTTGAGAAAATCTTTATTTTTTGAACTTGGTTGGTTAGTTGAACCGGAACTTCGTCAACGAATTATTCGTAGTTATAATGACAAAGGAGAATGGGAAAGTTCAACCTTAGTTACTGAGCATAAAATTAGATAGATAATTTCTATAGCGCTGCACGCAGGGAACAGGGAACACAGAAGGTGGGAACAGGGAGACTGAATGGCCGATAATATAAGGTTTTAGCTATTGGACAGCTCCTGCAATTTGTAAATATACCAGCGCTCATTGCTATATTTTTTCAACTACTTCCTCTGTAACTCTCCTAAATCCTTACTCTTAACTACTCCCTACTCCCTAATTCATAGTTTGTAGAGGGTTTGAAGACCAAACCCCTAGGATATTGAATCATATTAATACTATTGGATTTGATATTACAACCTATTTAGGATTGCTATAGGTCTTTTTTTGAGGTAGGAAATAGGTAGTAGGAAGTAGTTAAAAATCAAGATGAATAGACAATTGTAGAAGAGAGAATTGTTGATAATAACCCCCCTTGATTTTTTTACCATTTTCACCTTTAAATACTCACTTTTTTTGCCTAAAAACCCTATTTTTTTTTTATTGATAAATCATTTTAAATTTAATCAGCAAATCTAACTAATTTAACGAAGTTTAAAATTATTTTTCATAATTTAACTATGATAAAAAAAATTATTATCACCGCTAACTTCACTTACTATAACAACTACATTTGATACATTTAATTTATCAGGTTAAAACATCTATAAAAGTTATAAACATTATGAATGCGAGCAAAATAAGGAGAAATAAAAATGAAGAAAAGTCATCTGATTACCACTTTAATTTTAGGATGTGTGTTAGCTATTACAGGAATTGAACAAGCTAATAGTCAGACATCACGATTGCCCTACTGTTCCGCTGCTTCTAACCAAGGAGGTGCTTGGTGGACTTGGACTCAATCTAGTATTCCAGAATCTTGCTATACTGCTTACTCTAAGTTAATTGGTTGGAACCAAAAAATTGATTGGCATTATAAAGGATATTACCGCTCTAATGGTTTAAATAAAGGAAAAATTTTGTGTAATCAAGGTAAGAGCGAAAAAAAGGTGATTGGTACTGGAAAAGACATCTTTGAAAATGGAATTAATATGGGTAATCAATTAGGATGGAAAGGATGTGTAATTATTGTTGAATAATAACTACATTAGCTGTGTCGGTCTAGTAATAGAATTAGGACAAGGAAACCTGGTTTATAGGAAAAAACCGGGTTTCTGAGTTCAGTAAAGAAGCAGCTATTATTTATCTATAGGAATACTAAAAATGTCATTATCTATCAGAATAATTCTGATAATTACTACAACACTATATCAAGCGATCGCTGTCCAGATTGAAAATCAAAAACAACCCCCTGGTCAACTATTTGATATTGGCGGTTATCGTCTACATTTGTACACTGTAGGAGAAGGTAATCCCACAATTATTTTAGACCATAGTTTAGGTGGAATAGAAGGGTATTTCCTAGTAGAAAAACTGGCAAAATTTGGGCGAGTATGTATTTATGATCGAGCTGGATATGGATGGAGTGAGCATAGTCCTCATCCTAGAACTAGCAGTCAAATTGTAGAAG
The DNA here is from genome assembly GCF_035285525.1 of Okeania sp. Lineage (GTDB taxonomy): Bacteria > Cyanobacteriota > Cyanobacteriia > Cyanobacteriales > Microcoleaceae > Trichodesmium. The sequence goes on from NZ_JAYKGW010000071.1 coordinate 2,638, forward strand.
AATTAGATACCCTACTTACTCAAGCTGAAATTAAACCACCTTACATCTTAGTAGGAAATTCCTTTGGTAGTTATAATGTTAGATTATATGCTCATTATTTCCCTGAAAAAATTATGGGAATGGTACTCACAGATGGACTCCATGAGACAGGAATGCTGAAAATGCCTATTCAATTACAAGCTTTGAAACTATTCTTTATGTCGGGCTTTGTTATGTCTACTTTCGGCTCAATATTAGGAATTATTCAGCTATTAAGAAAATGTGGAATATTTGAATTGATTAAACCTGAATTACGAGATTTTTCTCAAGAGTCTAGAAATTTAGTAAAACGTTCTTTTTGTCGTTCTAAACACTGGATTACAATGTGTCGAGAAATGCTAAATCTAAATAATAGTGGAAATCAGGTTACTATTGCTAATCAATTTGGTTCAATGCCAATAGTTAGTATCAAAGCTAATTCTTTTTTTCAACCTTCTTGGTGGAGTTTTTTAACTCCTCTAAAAGCAGCTAACAACTTACGGGAGCAAATGCACAAAAATTTCTCTAATCTATCAACAAATTTTGTTCAACTTCAAGCTGATAAAAGTGGTCATTTTGTCTGGATAGACCAACCTGATGTAATTGTTGATGCTGTAAAAATTGTATTAGATAAATTATGTAATGAAGTCAGAAGTTAGAAGTTATTTTTGTAACGGGAATCTCTGAAGTCCGCAGTTAAATTATTACTTTGTGGTTATGATAAAATTAGAAAAAATATTTAACTGATAACTTACCTACTCGCTCTTAAATTAAAGTGCATCTACGACTTAATGCCAATTTCAAAAGTGCTTTATATTTTTTATCCGTGATACTATAAGCTCCAAATCTTTCCAGATGGGGATTATTCATCTGAGCATCAAAAAAAACAAACTCTCGTTCTCGGAGTCGCTCCACCAACTTTACCATCGCTACCTTCGAGCCTTCTGGAATATTGTAAAACATTGACTCCCCAATAAAACCCCCACCAATCACAATACCTAAAATTCCACCAGCAAGATCATCTCCTTGCCAAGTCTCAAAACTATAAGCATATCCTACTTCATATAAAGCTTTATAAATTTGCTTCAGTTCCTGAGATATCCAAGTTGTTTCTCGATCTGCACAACCCTCAACCACAGCTTCAAAAGCTCGATTAATAGCAACGGTAAAACGATTTTGATTAATTACACGACGCAACGACCGTGGATAACGAAATCTTTCATCTAAAGGAATCAATGCCCGCTTACGACTACCGTACCACCCCAAACTATTTTTCCCATCATTGGCCATGAGAAAGTAGCCTTGAGCATATCCTTGTATGATTGACTTAATATCATATTCTGTCATGGGACTACCACTAACAATTTTTAATATAAACTTTAGAATTATGGCTAAACCAATCCAAGCAATTACTTTACCAACAGCACAAAATCCCCAAGAAGAGGGCCAATGGTTGCAAGCTTCTCTACATAAATGGCTTAATCAAGAGTTTCTTCCCGAAAGAGTGAATGAAGATATTGCCAATAGGGCAGCCCAAATTTTTGTTCGCCATCGCATGGAAGGAGAAAATGATTTAGGCTCATTAGTAATTGCCATTGTTACAGAAATGCAGGCTTTTGACTTTTCCCAGAGCTTTTATGGAGAGTTTGCGATCGCCAATGCGGTTAGTGACTTACTATTAGATAGTCTGGGAATAGAGCGTTGTTGTGGACAATAGATATCTCTGGAAAAGAGGGAGTAGGGAGTAGAGAGTAGAAATAAAAAAGAGAAAGAATTGATGATTTTTGTGGTGTGGCTAATGTTACTTTAAATAGGACTTACACCGGAGAAACCCGGTTTCTAGGAGAAATCGTTGTTTTGAACAGTAATAATCTACGATCAACCGGGTTTCTGAGTTCGCCTGGCTTTAGTCCTGTTTAATTATTAGTAAGTAGTTTCTTTCTACCCTTCCCACACTTCTAACCCTTCTCCCCCACTGCCTACTCCCCAACTCCCCACATTTCTCCTCTACCAGCTAGACTTCACAACTCCTGGCAATAAACCTTCATGGGCCATTTCTCGGATAACATTACGAGATAGTCCAAAATCCCGATAATACCCTCTAGGCCGTCCAGTTAACCAACAACGATTCCTCACACGGTTAGGAGCGCTATTACGAGGTAATCTCTGAAGTTTACGATGGAGTTCTATTTTCTCCTCTAAATCTTCTGCCTCCATGAATTGCTGTTTTAGTTCTTCACGTTTTTCAGCATATTTTTCTACTAATCTTTTGCGTTTTTTCTCACGCTCGATCATGCTTTTTTTAGCCATGATTAATTATTTTATTCCTCCAAAGTAGATAAATATAGCAGTTCTTTAAATCAATCAGGTACTGTTTTATATCCCCTCTCTCTGCCCCCTTTGTCAGGAGGGGAAGCCTTGAAAACCCATCTTTCTCAGTGGAAAGCCTTCAAAGTCTCCCTGAGAAAGGGATACTATAAATACACTTCATAACTGTGGGAATTGCTATAGTTGGTATCTTTAATTTTAAGTTATTTGACCAATCTCATAGGATACCACAAATCTCAATATAAATCAAACTTTTATCAACTATAGGAATTACACAAAACCGGGTTAATCGACGAAATTTCCTGGTTTAAACAATAATATTAGGTCAATAAACCCAGTTTCTTGGTCGCGCGTGCGTAAGTCCTGAATCATTTATTGATAATTAAATATAGTTTTCATTATCAATTATCCATTATCCATTAATAAATTTGCTACAGAAGGACATAAATCACTCAATAGACATTTATCACAAGCAGGATTTTTAGCTTTACAGATTGCCCGACCATGATAAATTAATCTAATAGACCAATTTTCCCAATCAGGCTGAGGTATCAATTGCATTAAATCTTGCTCAATTTTAATTGGGTCAGAATGTTGGGTTAAACCCAACCTTTGACTCAACCTTTTAACGTGGGTATCTACCGTCACCCCAACAATAATTCCGTAGGCATGAGCTAAGACAACATTAGCTGTTTTTCTTGCTACTCCAGGTAATTTCACAAGTTCTTCCATTTGCTTGGGAACTTGAGAATTGAACTTATCAATAATCATTTGGCAAGCAGCTTTTATATTTTTAGCTTTATTGCGGTAAAATCCTGTGGAACGGACTAAATTTTCTAGTTCTTCAATATCTACATTTGCCAGCGCTAAAGCATTCGGGAATTTTGCAAATAGAGCGGGTGTTACTTTATTGACTCGTTCATCAGTACATTGAGCAGAAAGAATAGTAGCTACAAGTAATTGAACGGGGGTTTCATAAGTCAGAGTACAAGTAGCATCTGGATAGAGATACTTCAGACGCAGAAGTAACTCTCGCGATCGCTGTCGCGTCAGTGAAAATTTACGAGTTATCACCATTTTTAAGAAAGAAGAAAGAAGAAGGAAGAAGGAACACTTAGGGGCGGGTTTATGTACACCTTAGAGTAACCATGAAAATTTCTGCTCAAACCTGCCCCTACCCCATGCACCATTTTTTGTAGGGGCGGGTTTCATTATTAAGTTAACGAGTCTTCACCGATAACTAGGCTAAACCCGCCCCCTATAATACCACGCACTCTCTAACGGGGCGGGTTTATGTACACCTTAGAGTAACCATGGAAATTTCTGCTCAAACCTGCCCCTACCCTATGCACCATTTTTTGTAGGGGCGGGTTACGGTTCCCGAAAAATCATAACGAAAGTTAAGGAGTATTCACCGATAAGTAGGTTAAACTCTCCCCCATAATACCACTCACCCTCTAACGGGGCAGGTTGATAATAATTAACAATTAATAATTAATAATTACCTCTAGTTACAACTAAGAGATAGTAGACAAGGAGTGGAAATTTGATTTCATTACTCATTATTCATTAATTTCTAACCCGCCCCGCACCATTTAAGGTGTGTCGGTCTACTACAGTTATTTCAGTTATCAGTAAAAATTACTTTTGACTGTTGAATGCATGACTTTTGACTTGAAGTTTCCCAACTTATCTCTGAAAAATAGAACGCACCCCTTCCAAATTAGCGGTATCCCGAATAATCAGGAACACCCCTAAACCTAATAACAATACCAAACCTGTCTGCATGACATTTTCTTGAACCCGAAGTGGTAATGGTTTACCCCTAACACCCTCGATCGCTAAAAATGCTAACTGACCACCATCTAAAGCGGGCAATGGCAAAATATTAATCACTGCCAAATTAATACTAATTAATGCAGCAAACCTAAATAGTTCAGTCACATTATTCTCAGCAATTTTTGCTCCCATGTCTACAATAGCTACAGGTCCTGCTAATTTCCCTGCGGTCTGACCGAAATTAGTAATAAGCTGCCAAAAACCCTGAAGTGTTAAGAAAACAATTTTTTGAAATTCTTCAGCACCAATACTCAAAGCTTCAAATATATTACTAGGACGATTTATGACTACTTCTCCATTGGAAATTAATTGCACACCGATGCGACCTTTGCCATCATCTCCTAATTCTGGTGTTACTTCCAGAAATAAATTTCTCCCATCACGCTGAATTTTCATGCTCAAAGTTTTATTAGCATTATTTTGAATGGTTGTGACTAAAGTGCTAATAGCTTCTTGGTTAGCGCCTAATTGTTTGTTTCCCACCGACAAAATAATATCATTGGCTTTAATACCTGCTTCAGCAGCAGCAGAACTAACATTTGTCGCAACTTCTGGAACTTTGATACCAGGAGCGTAGTTAAAATCTGCTACACCAACAATACCTACTTGAGCAACTAACAAAAAATAAGCAAAGATGAGGTTCGCAATGACTCCAGCACTGAGAACGATCGCTCGGTCTAGAATGGGGCGGTTCCGTAATAGATCTGGATCGTTTTTAGGAATTGTGCTATCTGGGTCATCATCAGGAAAACCGACAAAACCCCCCAAGGGAAAACCTCGAAGTGCATATTCAGTTTGTGGCCCTTGGTATTTCCAAATTATCGGGCCAAAGCCGATGGAAAAACGGTTCACATGGATATTTTGGAGTCGAGCTGCCATAAAGTGGCCTAACTCGTGAACTACAATCAACATACCTAAAACTGCGATCGCTAAAAATACGGACATAAGTTGTTCCTATTAAATTTCCTATTATAAACAGTCAAATTTCTATTATAAATCAATTTTTATCAAATATAGCAATTCTATTTGATTCGTGTTAGGTATGGAGGGAATAGGGAACAGGGAACAGGGAACAGGTTTAGGCGCATCATTGAGCAAAAAAATTACTCCCCTACTCCCCTACTCCTTTTTTGACCTAACAATAATGAACCTGGCATTGCTTTTTTAATCCAATCTGTAATTAAGATTTGTTCGCGATCGCATGACTCAACTACTTCACCATTTAAGTTCCGAAATACTATTTCTGTTGGAATTTCTATTTCTTCCCCAGTGGGTACAATAATTTTCTCTATTTGAGCAATGGTAAAAGGTCGCAAACTTTGAAATACAACATAATTTCCACTTTCTCCAGCTAAAACCTCAGCTAAACCTATTTCTTGTCGATATGCAGCTAACTTATGTTTAGACTTCATTCGAGAAAATATAGAGGTAGTGCGGTTAGCATTGAAAAAAGGTGATCGTGTTGGTCTCGCCCAGTTTTTCCGCAAAGAAACAGGGTCAGTTAAAATTTGAGAACAAATTTTGTCAATATCTACTGCCACATCACCATCTTTTCCCAAATGTCGTAAGTCTAAACAGACTGTATCTAAACCAGCCCTTTGTAAACCTTCCAGTTTATCCAAAATAAATTGATCTTTATCCAAAAACATAAATGTTCCGTGCGCTGTTTCCCAAGTTGGGAAAGGTCGGTTATTGCTATCCTCCGATGACACAGTAGTTTGCAAAGGAAATTTTGCTTCTGAATCAGAGTCTAATAAATGTGGAGACAATAGGGAACGTGGGGAATAAAACAACAAAATTTGCCCTACTCCCAAAACTTCGCAAGCAACAGGAAGTGTTTGACAATATTCAATTAATTTTTGTTCTGGCAGTTCGATAGATAAAATCAAACGTTCCAAAGAATCAGCAAAAATCTCACACCAACCCCGCAACCCTTCTATATTGTGATTACCTGTTTCTACAATTAACTGTAGTGGTATATGAGGATGATGAATTTTCAACCACCAAGCTGCTCCTGGGTCAGCAACTCGCACTGCTGCAAATTTGCTCATATCCCACTGAGTCAGTTGTTCACAAATTTGGTTCATAACTTGTTCTGGCATCAAAATATCCCACACTAAGACTGGACGCAAACCATATTCTGTGGCGGTTGATGCTAATGAGTGTGTTTGTGGTGGCGAGAGTTGTCCTTGTTTGGCAAGGAGAGTTGGTTGTACTAAAACTTCTTGTAAGTTAGGAGCGCTGACGCACCTGTTTAAATCATTGATGGATGAGACAAAAGTGTTAAATTGCATTATATCCTAACTACTGCGTAAGTCCTGATTTTATCTCTTTACCAAGACTTACGCAGGGGAACCCAGAAAGTCGGTTTTTTTTTGCGTAAGTCCCGATCTATATATTATATAGATTTTCTCCTCTTTCTGAAATTGTACCTCCGTAAAATAAATTGGTTGGTCAATATCTTGAGGTAAAAATACCCCATCTATTCTAAAGGCGGTCTGTTTTAATTCTACCGAATCAAAAGGATAATCATTGAGTTTTTTTTGGTACTTCTCCCCACAAAGAAAAGAAGGTTTCGGGTAAGTCTTGGAAAATTCGAGCAAATATATGGTCGGTTTTCATTTGATCTAAGGATTAATTATTAACCTCTATTTCTTCATTTCTTCATCAAGATGCAAGGGGTTTTATAATGATAACAACTGAGCTTGTTGAATCCATTTTTGCACTAAATCTACTGTCGGACAAAGGTCACGACGTTGCATAGTTGATACCTGTAATTTTAGTATTTGTTGGTGTAATCTATGAACAGGTATTTGAGATAATTGAGAAACTGAAGCAATACCACCATGAAGCAGAAGTCCACAGTATTCATAACCAACGGTAGGAATTCTCGCTAAGTCTGCTAATGCTACCCATTTTTTGATATATTGAGGATGAATTTTTAATTTACTTGCTAATATTAATTTTTGTTGGGAAGTATGGGTAATTTCCAAAATTTTTCTAGTAGAAGTAATGCCATATTTTGTTAGTAATTCTTGATGTTCTTTGCTTAAACCAGGCAATTTATCAATAGACCAGTTTTGAGATTTTATTGATGAAATTTTTGTAATTTTTTTCATGGTTTTATTTAGTAATAAGTGGTAACACAACCTTCCAGGTTGTTACAGCCTCGAAGGCTGTGTTACAAATTACTATGTAACATAACCTTCCAGGTTGTTACAGCCTCGAAGGCTTACAAATCACTATGTAACACAACCTTCCAGGTTGTTACAGCCTTGAAAGCTGTGTTACAAATTACTTAACACAACCTTCCAGGTTGTTACAGCTACCGAAGGCCGTATTATAAATTAATATGTAACACAAGCATCTTGCTTGTTACAGCCTAGACTGCGATATTACAAATTATTATGTAACACAAACATTCTACTTGTTAAATCCTAGAAGGATGTGTTACAAGCACTATGTAACACAAGTATCCTGATTATTACAGCCTCGAAGGCTGTGTTTCAATTGATAGAAACAAGGTTCCTGATTATTACAGCCTCGAAGGCTGTGTTTCAATTGATAGAAACAAGGTTCCTGATTATTACAGCCTCGAAAGCTGTGTTACAATGGATAGAAACAAGTATCCTGCTTATTACAGCCTCGAAGGCTGTGTTTCAATTGATAGAAACAAGGTTCCTGATTATTACAGCCTCGAAAGCTGTATTACAATGGATAGAAACAAGGTTCCTGATTATTACAGCCTCGAAGGCTGTGTTTCAATTGATAGAAACAAGGTTCCTGATTATTACAGCCTCGAAAGCTGTATTACAATGGATAGAAACAAGGTTCCTGCTTATTACAGCCTCGAAAGCTGTGTTTCAATTGATAGAAACAAGGTTCCTGATTATTACAGCCTCGAAAGCTGTGTTACAATGGATAGAAACAAGGTTCCTGCTTATTACAGCCTCGAAAGCTGTGTTACAATGGATAGAAACAAGTATCCTGCTTATTACAGCCTCGAAAGCTGTGTTACAATGGATAGAAATTAATCTTCATCTGCACTATCCAAAATTATTAATTATTAATTATTAATTATCTTTGCTACTTTAACGTAAAATTCCTATCTTTTTCAGTCGCTCATCTAATTGTCTCAAAAACTTTAAATCTATCTTTGGTAAATACCCCTTATTGTCTTTTTCTAAAAAACTAAAAGCTTGTCTAAACTCATTACCACTTGCCTGAATAGGTACATCAAAATGACAGGAAATAACTTGCTGAAAATTCCAACTTGCCACCTTTTCAACCCACTCCATGACCTGGTGGGGATCGCGATTTAAAATCAGAGTTTGCAGTATAGGCGCTACTAACAACCGACCATCCTGGCGTAATTCTGTAAAAGCACGCTGCCAGTCTGAGTTCCATCGCCACGGTAAGAGACCAAAATATGCACGCTTTGAGCGATCGCTTGCTTTCCCAACATTCTTAAACATTTCCCCAGTCGGAACTACATCTAAAGCATCCACCTGAAAATATAATGCAAACAAACATATTTTTTGCCACCCTATACACCTATTTCCTGGAGTATCTTCTACCACATCAAACACATTATCTTTGGCATGAAATAATAATGGATAAGGGTCTAAATTTAAAATCTCCGGCGGTTCAGCAGGAAGAGATAACACAGTGTCAACCGCCAGTAAAGTTTTGGATACACTATGCCAAAATGCCACTTCCGCAAAAGGTCGAAAACCAATATCAAGAGGTCCCAAGGTTGCGTAGTCAAATTCCGCTGCAAAAGGTGCATCGCCACTATTCACAGGAAGTAAGTAAGTACGGTTTCTGGGCAAACCCAACCAACTCAAGGGTAAATTTAGAGGAAAACTCCATTGGTTGGGGGTGACAAAAACTTCCGCTGTGGGAAATTTTCTGGCAAATGGTCCTACATATACTTTATGTTCTAAACCAGAAATAGTTGGTAAAATAATGTAGCGAACTTCTCCATATTTTTCTACCAATTCATTCACCAGGCGAACACATTCCCACGTTGGTGCTATGGGAGCGTAGACAAATAAACCCCCTCCTATCATTCTCACTACTGTCATTCTAATTGGTACAGTAACATAAAAGATACCCTGGAGTTGGTCAAAAGTCCAGATTGTATCTTTAACTATTTCTTTTCTTAATGTCCGCCGTTGACCATAAGGATATAGGGGTAAAATTGGCCATAGTGGCCATGACCAATCCCTAGAATTAAAATTTGGTTGTTGTTTTTGTTTCCCTGAAAGCACCTTTAATGCAGTTATTGACTACAATTATTAATTTATCAGAAAGTTGCCAGAAGACCCCACCATAATTTTAAATTTGGTCTTGCAGAGTAAGGTTGGGAGAATTTCAAAATATGAAGTATTGACTTAATTACAATTACACATACTACATATTCCTCAAAAACTTGGAAGAGTTTTGGTTATTTCACAAGTCATTTTCTAATGATTATTTTTCACTAACTGTTCCTGAAATTTTTAAATCATTTAAGGTGGCATTCCAGAAAACCAAATTAAGTTTAGTTAAATTAGATGGTAATTTAAAAGTAACATTACCATCTCTTGCATTGATAAATTTATTCCCCAAATTACGAGTAATACTATTAGAATTTTCTTCCGGTTCTAAAGGTCGATCATTTGCTTCAAGACGAAACATTTTATCATTATCAAAAGTAGAATTTCCTGAACCTTCGATAGTTAAAGTTAAATTTTTTCCAGCAAAAGGAAGTATATTTCCGCCTATTTCTCCCGTAACGTAACCGGCTGCTTTTGGAAAAGTGCCATTGAGAATAATATATTGTTCCTCTTGATTTTTTGTGACTTTTATCCTCATTTCTGACTCATTTTCTATCTGATTATCGTATTTATACCAACCTCCTGCTGCAATCAGAAAAGGATTTACTTTATTCACAGGCGTAGGTTTAAATTTAGATTCGTTAAGTTCGGAATTATAATTTTCATTTTTACCTTCATCAAGATTTCTTTGAAATTGTATGCCACCCCAAAAAACAGACGACAGCAATATTAATGCAACAATAATAGGATGACTTCCCATTACATATAATAAGCGTTTAAAAAAAGTTTTTAAGCTTTGAAAAAAATTTGTGTTAGGATGGCTTGGTTGATTACTCATAACAAATACCTCAACTTTTAACTACTAACTAATAATTCTCGCTTGCTGATTAAATCTCAAAGCATTGACAAATAGGTTTTAGCTTTTTTGGATATTTTAAAAAGTGCTAGATTTTCGATATCTAGAGGTAAAAAAGGTTAGCATTTTGGGTAAGACAAGGGCAGAAGAATCTTGATCGGCAGTTTCTGACTCACTCCTCTTCCCAGTTTTTTCAGACTCTGCTTTTTCCAGCTAACCCTAATTCATTACCTCTATTATACTTATCAATAACTTTCACTGCTATTTAACGATACAATTCTTTTAAATTGGCAACTCGACTGTAAAAGTTGTCCAACCATTACTGCTAGTAGCAATCATATTACCATTTAACTGTTCTACTAATTTTTTGACTAGAGCCAGACCTAAACCTGTTCCCCCTTGTTTCCAAGGGTCTGCATTAGGAACTCGATAAAATTTATCAAATATTTTAGGTAATTCTGATTCGGGAATTTCTGATGGGTTACTAACTATAAATTGAATAAAATAAGGAATTTCTGAGGAATTTTTTTTATGGTTATATTCAATTGCAAACATGATTTCTCCACCATCTTTAGTATACTTACAAGCATTATTTAGAAGTTCTGCTAAAATCCTGCCCAAATTATTAGGATTAGAACGAATTATCGGCAATTCTTCAGGATATTTATTGTTGAGAATTTGTTGCCTTTCTTTCACCCTGGAGTTAAAAGGTTCTATGATATTAGGCAACCAATTTGTTAATTCTATTACCTCTAAATTAATAGATTCTCTACCTGCTTCTAAACGTTGTAAATCTAATAAATCGCTGATTAATTCAATTTCTCTTTTACACTCTGTATCTAAAATTTTTAAATATTGTTGAACCTTTTCTGGAATCGGATATACTTTCAACATATGAATAGCCATTTTCATATTTGATAGAGGTGTTCTTAATTCATGGGAAACAGTGCTTAAAAAATCATCTTTGAGAATATTAAGTTGTTCTAATTCTTGCACTTTTTGTTCTAATTGCGCAGTGCGCTCTTTTACTTGTTTTTCTAAGTCCGTATTGAGAGTTTGTACTTGTTGATAAAGTTGAGCTTGTTGAATAGCGATCGCTAACTGAGTAGCTAATTGTTGCAATAAATCAATTTCCGATGGTTGCCACTCTCGAATCCCTGAATATTCTTGGGTACACATAATTCCCCATAATTGCCGACCTTGAGACATGGGTACTATCAAGAAAGATTTTACCTGCTTTTGTTGCAAACTCGTAATTTGTTCTGTAGTTAAATCTGATTGCTCAATATCTGCAACTGCTTGAATCTGATTTTTCTTGATTTTTAAATTTGACATTAAGCACTCATATAAAGTTTGCTCCTCCATCCAAGAATTGCAATTATCATCTACTGACTCAGCAACTATCTTAGTTAATTTGGAAGATTTTACTTGAAATAAAACTACTCGATCTGCCTTCAAAAATTGCTGCACTTCTGTAACTGCTGCATTAATTATTTCATTGATATTCAGAGACTGATGAATCCTCAGAGCAATTTGAGCCAGGAGGCGATCGCGTTCCAACTGTGCCTGTATTTCTGCGGTTCGTGCTTGAACTTCTTTTTCTAATTCTGCATTTCGAGTCCGTAATAACTCAAATTTTTCTGCTTGTAATTGACTCACATCAGCTCGTAATTTTCTAACCAAACTAAACATAACTGTTGGGTCTAATACTTGCAATAAACTTGTCTGATTCACTGTTCCTATTAACTCTCCTTGCTTACCAGATACTATCAAAAGTTGCACCTGTTCCTGCAACATTTTTCTATGAGCATCCCATAAAGAATTGTTTGCTTTCAGACAATTTATTTGAGTTTTCATTACTGTATTTACAGGTATTTTTGCGAAATCTAAATTCAGAAAATATGCTTGGGCAATCTCTTTATTAGAAATTATGCCAATTGGTTTTTCGATACTTTGGGTTTTAACTTTTTTATTCTGTGTAACAATGACACTATTCACTTTATTTTCTACCATTAATTGACTTACTTTCAACAATGATGCTGTTCCTGAAATTGTCACTGTCATATTATCATTTTTGACTTCATTTACTCGTCTTAACCTCAGAATATTAGAAGGTTGCAATACTTGACAAATTTTTTCTGGTGTCATCACACCAACTATTTTACCTTGATTATTTAGCACTGGTAGATGGCTAATTCTATGTTTTCGGAATAAAGACAAAGCTGTAAATAAATCTTGTTCGTCTGATTCTCGCAGAGTAATAACATTAGATGTCATTACATCCCTAATCAGTAAATCTTCTGATAAATTTTGGAGATTCTTAATTTTATCGTTAGCTATTAATTTAACAATATCAGTAGCAGTAAATATTCCTAATAAGGAAGATTGTGCACTATCTTTTTGTTCTGGTTCTATAGGGATATTTTGAACTATTAAAACACTTGTATCTTTTTGGTGGTTTGATATTTTTGATTCCTCAACCTGTTCATTTTCAGAGATATTTACATTAGGTAAAGCACTACTATTATTTGACTGACTCATTAATTTGAGAACATCTACCAGAGGAGTTTCTGGACTCACAGTTAAAGGATGACGGTCAATAGCTTGTTGTAGAGGTGATGAATAACTAAATTGAGCAACCATAATCATATTTCCTCATTTTGCTAGATTAGAAAGAAGGGAGAAGTCAAAGGAAAGAAGAGAAAAACACCCTGAAAGAGAGAAAGCTTTTTGATTACCGATTATTTATATTGAAATTGTGCTATACGGATGTTTTTTGTTAGCCATAATCCTAATTCCAGGTGTGACAGGCTAGGTCATGTTTAGCAAGTATTATTTTTTGCTAATTATTCCAGTGCAGTTCAGTTTTAAATCTTAGTAACATAAAACAAACAATTAGAAATTATCAATACGTTATAGCAGATTATGGGCAACGATATCTTCCCATCTCCCCATCTCCCCATCCCCTACTTAATTTTATAAATCCGGTTAGGAGTTCTATATATATCATAGTACTTTTCCGTAAGTCCTGTAAACCTGATTTTGGCTAAACATTATGTTCGGAGAATAAGAATCTGATCAAAAAACTTTCTCCTTTCTCACCTTTTTTTCCTTCTGTCTTCTAGTTTTTGCCTTTCTTCCTCCTAAATCTTAGTAGAACTTACCCATAGACCATAGATATAGCGCTCAAAACTATAGTCCTATAGTTTTTTAAGTCTATATTATATAGTACCTTTGCTTAAGTTCAACTGGACATGATATAACATCCTAATGATAGAATTATCTATTGTATTATTAAGTAATAATACCATTATTGAAGAAAATCTATGAACTTAGGGATTAAATTAAAGCACCAATATCTTCGTTTTTTCACTTTAGCCATACTATTGTTTGTAACTGCTTGTAAAGGTGGAGAAATAAAAACAGAATCTACTGAGACTCCCTCCGCAGTAGCAACTCCAGAAGAAGAAGAAGCGAGAAATTATATTCTAGTTGATGGTTCCAGTACCATTTTTCCTATCTCAGACACAATAGCTCAAAGTTTTATGGAGGATAATCCTAATATTCAGGTAATTGTAGGAATATCTAGTTCTGGTGCTGGACTGAAAAAGTTTTGTATTGGGGATATAGATATAGGAAATGCTTCCCGTGCTATGAAAAAGTCTGAGATCGATCTTTGTCAGAAAAACGAAATAGAGTTTGTGGAAATTCCCATTGCCTTTGATGCTATTGCCGTCCTTGGCCACATTTATAATGAATGGTCAGACTGTCTAACTCTAGAAGAACTAAAAAAAATCTGGCAGCCTAATGATGATGCTGCTGAAAATATCACTCAATGGAAACAAATTCGTGAAGACTTTCCTGAACAACCCCTGAATCTTTATGCTCCCAACACTGACTCTGGTACTTATGATTACTTTACTGATGCTGTTCTGGGAACACCAGGTAAAAGCCGAAAGGACTTCAAGAGTAGTGATGATGATAATATCATTATTCAGGACATCGAATCTGACCAAGGTAGTTTGGGTTTCCTGAGTTTTGCCTACTACCAACAAAATAAGGATTTTTTGAAGTTAATTGCTATTGATAATGGTAGTGGTCAATGTATCGAACCAAGTCAGGAGATAGTCGCCAACGGTAATTATAGTCCTCTATCTCGTCCATTATTTTTATATGTAAATAAAAATTCCCTAGAAAAAATGCCTGCTGTTAAAGCTCTTGTTGATTACCAAATGGATGCGACTAATAAAAAGGTAATTTCTGAAGCAGGTTATGTTCCTATTTCAGGTGCATTAGAAGTCAAGTTAAAAGAGCGCGTTCAAGAATTGACTACTGGCTCAGTTTTTGAAGGAGAATCTGCCGTTGGCGTTAAGCTCATTGATAAATATTTTTCTGAAAAAGAAAGAAAGAAGATGGGTGATAGTTAAAAAAACAGGACTTACCCATGAACCCTGTTGGTAGGGTGCGTTAGCGGTAGCGTAACGCACCGATACTCCATATCTAGTGCCTTTCCGTAAGTCCTAGTCAAAAGTCAAGGATTTTTTGGGGATTGATCAACTAAATTTCCTGGTTTAAACAACAATATCATAATAAACCGGGTTGATTGGTTGCTTGGCGTCAGTCCTGATCTAATTAGGGTTTGTTGAATAAATATAAAAGTGTTTGCTGGTAAAGATTTCACCATTTGCAGAAAAAGGCTAAAATTTTTACCTATCAAAGTATTGATATTAGGACTTACCCATGAACGCTATCTGTAGTAAGGTGCGTTTTGCGTTCCGCAAAGCTCCGCTTTATATGTCGGCTCAAGCGCCGAAACGCTACGCGACATGTAAAGCACACAACGCACAACGCACCAATACCCTATATCTACTGCCTTTGCGTAAGTCCTGGATATATAAAAATTATCAAATTTTTAGGTCGGGAAAAAGTACCAGGTTTTTGGTTGACTTTGGCAGAAAAATTAAGGGATAATTATTCCTACTGTCTTCTGTAAATTCCTGTAGGGACGCCCTTATGCAACGTTCCTACATCTCCTGACTCCTCCCCCCACCTATCAGACTTTTTCAGTAAGCCCTAATTATCCATTATTAATCCACCCTTTCATTTTCCCAGGATTTAATAATCCATAAGGATCTACTTTTTGTTTAAATTCTAATTGTTCAATATCTGTAGTTTTCATGCCTCCATCTTCCAAAATATAGGTATGAGGATTAAAAATATTTACTCCATTTTTTTCGTGATCTTCAATAATTTCATTCAGTCGTTCTTCTGAAGAATAACGGACGATTTGTAATCCCACCGGTGTAGTTGTACCATTCATTCGGACAAATTCTAAGTGCATAATTACTTCATCACCAAAATACCGATACATTTTTTCTACAAGTGCTAAATTTCTATCAGTTGGAAAACCACTTTGTAAATAAGTTAAGTTTGTATCTACACTCCGAGCGTGTAAGGTTGTATGATTCCAAGTAAACTCATATATTGGTGTACTTTTACTTGCCTCTTGAGCAGTTTTTTCATAACAAATTTCACCATTAAATTCTTTAACTAAATCTTGAAAAGATGCCAAACTATATTCAGATATCATCAAAAAAGCACAATGTTTTCCTTCAATAATTGAACTTTTTAAACCAACAAAAAAACTAGGTATCGGCCAAGCAAAAATTGTTATTAATTTTTTGACAATTCCATCACTATCTCCCAATGCTTGAGCAAATTTAGCACAGGTCATAAAATCATCAAAAGCTACTATTAATTCTGCCCAAGGATAAGTAGGAGCTAAAGGTATTTCTAATTGAGTAATAATCCCATTAGTTCCATAAGCATGATTAACTTTTTGTACCTCATCACCCCGCAATTCTAAAACTCTTGGTTCGTCTTCCATTGTCACAACTCGGACAGCAGAAACATTACCACGATCTCTCAATCCACCATAATTAATTGAGCCTATTCCACTACTACCACCACCGATAAATCCGCCAATTGTTGCAGTGCGATAAGTTGAGGGAAACATTCTGATTTCCCAACCAATTTCTCTGGCTTTTTTATCTAAGTTTACTAATTTTACTCCTGGTTCCACGCAAGATAAACCAGGTTTAATCCAGTTAATATTATTCATTTTTGTAGTGTCGAGAACTACTCCTCCTGCTAAAGGAATACATTGCCCATAATTACCAGTTCCCGCACCTCTAATTGTTAAAGGTGCTTGATATTTAACGCAGGTTTGAGCTATTTGTAAAACTTCTGCTTCGTTGCTGGGGCGAACAATTAAATTAGCTTTTTTATCTTTTAATTTAGATTCTAAAATAGGGCTAAAATGATAATAGTCTAAAGAGAGTTTAATGACTTGATTTGGCTCGGTAATAATTTCGATATTTGTGAGTTCTGATGTTAGAGCATCCCAATTTATTTCTTTGGTATTAGTTGTTGTCATTGGTATTTTGAGTAAAAAGTTATTTTAACATTTTTTTATTCAATCAGATTCTATATGATAACCAAAAAACTTGCTAGGGACGTTGCATAAGGGCGTCCCTACTGTGGCGAAATGAAAATCGCTGTAATATCCAAAAAGTAAAACAAAAAAAACAGGCAGATATAACTACCTGTTTTTTTCATTTATTAAAGGCGATCGCTAATTAACTTCATATTGTTTTCTACCACCAGCAAAGTAACCCAAAAGTTCTGAACAATTGCTTGATTTAACAATTATTCATAAATTAACCAGGACTTTAATCTACAACTTTCTTGAATAATCTTTTATATTAGCATAGTAATGGTAGAAAAAAAGAATAGCTGGAGCAGGAGCAAGATGCTGTCACTGCTATAATCCCTAACCAACAAAATTTATAAGCCAAATCAATTACATATAGAGTCTTGCTCAGTTACTCTACCGCTAACACACCCTGCTGGACTGTTTCACCTAAAATAGTGCATTAGGGAGTAGTGGAGTAGGGGAGAAAAGATTTTTGTTCTTGTTTCGTACCTCAACCCAACCTACATCTATTGCATCATTTAAGATGAAATAGTTCACTACCAATAGCGTTTATGCGTAAGTCTTACTCTTTTCTCTCTCAACTGGATCAGGACTTACCCACCCGCGACCAATAAAGGGGGTTTATTACTGCGATCTTGTTGTTCAAACCAGGAAATTTTTTTGATAAACCCCATTTCTGCGTAAGTCCTTTTCATAATTGATTTTGTTTTTGATGATGGGAAATTTCTCAATACTAATTAGCGATCGCATGGCTTCCCTATAACTTAAAAAATACTAAATAAATTTAATTAATAGTTTTAGTCCCTAATTCTAGCATTCATTAAAAATAGGGCAATTCCTATCTATATCCCTCTTTTTTTACTCTATTCTGTTGGACATTAAAAAACCATTTATTCTTAAGAAAAAATAAAAAAAACAATTTGTACAAAACAAATTAATAATCAAGAAAGATTTTCAAGTCAATAATTTAATCAAAACTGGGGAACTAACAGAAACTTTAATTTAGCTAAGAGAAGTTCAAGTAGCGATCGCGTGGTGCAGTTACAGACAAACTAAGAGGTCTTGTAATTTTCTATCAAAACCAAATGCCAACTAATCAAATCAAACACCTTAACTTTTCTAGTGGGTACATAGACGCTAAGTATGTGGAGAATGTGGAAAATTATCATATTCAAAACCGTACTATTGTGGTCAACCCCGAAGATTCAGAAGCTTTCCTAGATGAAACTAATCGCAGCATTATTCCAGCTTTTTCATCGACTATCCTCAGTGATACAGTCGTAAAAGAAGCAAAATCCTTAATTTTCCTGGAGGTTGTAGAAACCAAAAACATTGGTAAGATTATTTTTGAGAGTGGGTGGGATATATTAGGAAACTTAATTGACTTTCCTAAAGATGTACCCCTCTGGAAATCTCCTCAAGATGAAGCAGCCATCATAAAAGTCGATCCATATTTTATGGCAAGACAATCAACAACACCTAATCAGCAAGAAAAATTTGCTCTCAAGGTCAACCTCTGGTATGCTCCTTCCCATACTGATTGTGCAATCAATAATGAACATGACTTTTTAGAGATTCATACCCAAGTCTTTGGACAAGGACGAATGCAAAAATTCAAAGCCGAAAATTTTGATACTCTCTATGAAGATTTGATTATGGCAGAGGGATATACTCAGATTGTTCCTTTCTGTCAAGTAAATGAAAATCAGAAATATACTTATCCGTGGCATCAGTATTGCTCTGACACAGATTGCATCTGGATGGCAATAGAATATCACCCGAAAAAAAATTCTAACTACGGAGAATAGCTAAATTATGTCTAGCGAAATTTATAAGTGCGATCGCGCTTATAAATTTCTCAAAGTAGAAGAATAGAGTTGTTGGGAAATAACTTAGGTTAGGGAAAATGAAAACTTAAACCTAGGAATTTTGGGAGCGTGACTTTGCTATTTATGCTACCATCAGGTACAAGTTCCATAACCCAGTTGCTGTTAACATTAATTTATCATCAAAATCATTCTTGTGATTACAGTAAATCTGATTGACAGCACCATAACGTTTGACGCCCGCACAGGCGTTTTCGCATATCACCCTAGATTGACTTAATTTTCGATTTTCGTGATGCTGCTGTTCAGTTAATTCTCGGCCTTTTGGTTTTTTATGGGGTACCTGAATAAAGGTTGAGAGCAAGGATTGAAATGCTTTATGATTTAAGGAATGTTAATGCTATGAGTAACCTATCTTGTTTTAAAGCCCGTTTAATATTTAGCATTCAAGTTGGTCAATTTTTTCTTAACTTATTTTACCTTATTTCCCAACAACTCTATTGTCTTTGATGGGATACCAGAGCAAGTCACCAGCGACAAATGCATTAGACATCTCCTCCAAATGAGGGAACAGGGAAAACTAGATATGTGGGAACAGGAAGAAATAATTGATAATTTATGGATAAGAATTGATTTAATTTTTTATTTTTGGAGATGTCTATTAGGAACTTCAGCAAATAAAATTTCCAGGTTTTCTTTTATAGTGACGATCCAGCAAAACTGTTTTGTATTATCTGCCATTGGTTGACCATCGCTATCTGGGTGAATAATTTCTGGTTTTGTATCAGTAGTTAATTCTTTTACCATATTATATTATTTCTAATTCAAAATAATCAGTGGACTGTAGGTTGGGTTGAGGCGCGAAACCCAACAACAAATATAGACATCTGTTGGATTCAAGATACGCTTAACCCAACCTACATTTGTCATCTAATTCACAATAATCAGGTAAAGTTGTATTAATAACTCTGCCATTTATTAATACTACTCTATCATATTGAGACTGTAATCAAAGTTCGCTAAAATTCCTACCTTTAAATAGAATTAAATCCCTAGGAATCTGAGAATTGTAGGTTGGGTTTCGTACCTCAACCCAAAAACTATAAATATAACCATCTGTTGGGTTCGCTATCGCTTTTTCCTACCGAATGCTACACAAACATGTTCGTAGCAAAACCCAACCTACATCTTATCATCTAATTCATAATTGTAGGTTGGGTTTCGTGCCTCAACCCAACAACCACAAATATAAGCATCTGTTGGCTTCGCTATCGCTTTTCATGTTGCGTAGCAAAACCCAACCTACATCTATCATCTAATTCACAATAATCAGGTAAAGTTGTATCAATAACTCGACCATTTCTTAATACTATTCTATCATGTTGAGACCGTGATAAAAGTTCACTAAAATTCCTACCTTTAAACAGAATTAAATCGGCAGGTAATCCAACTCTAATTCTACCAATATTAGGCAAACCAATTAAATCCCCAGGAGTTTTCGTCACAGCACCAGGCCAATCTCCATAAGGCATATCTAAATGAGCAATTCTCACTGACATATTAAACACTTCTAAAACATCATGGTCGCCAAATCCAAAAAACGGGTCGCGACAATTATCACTAGCGATCGCTACAGAAATCCCCTGTTTTTTCAACTCATGTAATAAAGTCACACCCCGCCATCTTGGAGTATAATTATCTTGCCGATTTTGGAGATAAAGATTACACATTGGTAGACTGACAATACTAATACCAGATTCCTGAACTAATTTCAGAGTTTCTGTTACTTTGTCCGGAGTTTGTACAGCCAAACTACAACAATGTCCGCAGATAATTTTGCCAGTAAATTGATGATTAATTGCCTGCTCTGCAACCTTATGTAAAACCCTAGAATTAGGGTCTCCATTTTCATCAATATGTAAGTCTAAATCTAATTGACGTTCTTTTGCCAAACTAAATAATTTATCTAACTGATTATCCACATCTGAACTCATAAAAGGAACAGCTCCTAATATGCCACCAATATCAGCTATTTTATCAGCTAATTTTTCTCCAGCTTGAGTCAGAAAATAATCTCCAGTCACCAAAGAAACAGGTTGTAATATTAATCTATCTTCCCACTCTTTTTGTAATGTTTGAAATACCTGCAAACTAATATTTTCCTGTTCTCCAAAACAGTCAATATGAGTTCTAATAGCTTTTGTTCCATGAGCATAACTACATTTGAGACCAAACTCCATTCGACGGTAAACATCTTCAGCATTCCAATATTTTTCCGCATCCCTAGCGCCCGCATCCAAAGCGCCATTAAAACTACCATCTGGGTTAGGCGATCGCTCCCAAATATGTCCTTTATCTAGATGGGTGTGCATATCTACAAAACATGGCCACACCATTCCACCTTTGAGGTCAATAGTAGGAATATCTTCAGTTGTCAGAGAAGGCAAATCTGCTGAGGAATGGATAATTTGGGTGATGATTCCCTGTTTAATTTCTATATTTATTAATGACAAACTTTCCTTAGTTTGACTTGGTATTTCGGAGTCAGTTTCTATCAGACAGACAGGTACATGAGCATTTTTTAACCAATAGTTAGAAGTATTAGAGATGACTGAAAATTGTTGATTATTCATAATTATAGATATATAGCCATAAGAGGGGGCAGGTTTATTAGACGATAACTGACATCATTGGGGGCGGGTTTAGTTAACTTAATAGGTACTCGTTAACTAACTTATGAAACCCGCTCCTACAGTTGATGAAAAATAGTGTAGGGGCGGGTTTGACCAGAGATTTTTATGGTTCACCTCAAATTTATATAAACCCGCCCCATTAGACGATACCTGACATCATTGGGGGCGGGTTTAAGGGGCGGGTTTGACCAGAGATTTTCATGGTTCACCTCAAATTTATGTAAACCCGCCCCGTTATAGGTACTCGTTAACTTTCCTGATGATTTTTCGGGAACTGTAACCCGCTCCTACAGTTGATGAAAAATAGTGTAGGGGCGGGTTTGACCAGAGATTTTCATGGTTCACCTCAAATTTATATAAACCCGCCCCGTTAGACGATACCTGACATCATTGGGGGCGGGTTTAGTTGACTTAATAGGTACTCCTTAACTAACTTATGAAACCCGCCCCTACTAAAATTAAAAAATCTAAAGATTAATTATTTCTATCTCCTCTAAATCATCAGCAAGTGTAAATCCAAATACACGAGAATAAAAATAAAATTCTCCATCCAAAGCGCGTTTAATATTTTCCGAACGGCGAAAACCATGTTGTTCTCCTGGAAAAGCAACATAAGCTACTGGTAATCCTTTTTCTTGCAAAACTTCTACCATTTTTTCAGCTTGATTTGGGGGAACAATTTGATCTTCTAAACCTTGGAAAAAAATTACCGGGCAAGACAAACTTTCTTTAAAATTAATCGGCGATCGCTGTTGATAAATTTCTTTTTCTTCAGGATAAAGTCCGATTAATCCATCTAAATAACGAGATTCAAATTTATGAGTATCTGTTGCTAAAGCCTCCAAATCGCTAACTCCATAATAACTTGCTCCAGCTTTAAATACATCCTTAAAAGTTAAAGCACATAAAGTTGTATAACCTCCCGCACTACCACCAGAAATAGTCATCCGATTACCATCTACTAATCCCTGTTCAGCTAAATATTGAGCGCCATTTACACAATCATCAACATCAACAATACCCCAATTATTTTTGAGTCTTTGCTGATACTCTCTTCCATAGCCAGTGCTACCTCCATAATTAACATCAAGTAAAGCAAAACCCCGACTCGTCCAATATTGAATTTTTAAATTTAAACTACTAGAAGTTGCTGCCGTCGGACCTCCATGACTCTTCACTAAAAGAGGTGGTTTTTCTCCTACAGGTGCAGTGTAATCTTTATTAGTTGGCGGGTAAAAGAAACCATAAGCAGTCTGACCATTTTCTGTGGGAAATTCTATAGTTTGAGGAATAGATAAATAACCAGAATCAATTTCTAAATCTGTAGAACGTTTTAAAACATTAATATCACCTGTAGACAGATTTATTTTAATAACTGAACTAGGTTCCGTAGGAGAACTTCCCAGAAAACAAATTTGGTTTTCTTTTGCTTTTAAACAACTAATAGAAGTATAAGGCATTTCTATTTCCTGTAAATGTTTTTTCGTAGTATTAAGAGTTGCTAAATGCCAAATTCCATTCTGAGAAAAAGTGCAGAGAATTTTGTTAGCTGCGGTGAAACCATAAGTAGACATTCCAAACACCCATTGTGGCATTCCAAACTCAGCATCCAAAGGATACAATGGGTCTACATTTTCCGCCTTAGTAACTCCAGGCACCCGATAAAGATTCCACCATTTAGAGCGATCGCTGACAAAACATAACATTCCATTTGGAGACCACTGGGGTTGAAAAATTGATTCTGCTTTCCCTCCAGCAACCAACTTCATTTCACCCAATGAACCATCCGTATTCACCTGAGCTACCCACAACTCCGTACCATCCCAAGGCATATTTGGATGATTCCAACTAATCCAGCAAAGTTGGGAACCATCGTGACTGAGAGTCAGTGAAGCATAAAAATCATAACCCTCTGCTAATATCTGGATATCCTCTCCATTTTTGAAATTGATGCTAACTATCCTATTAACAGGTTCCCCACCTCCAGTATGATCTTCCTGAATACAAATCAAGCGATCGCGCAATTTATCTATTACACCATCAGCATAACGTAGATTTGCCTCCGGAGTTAAAGGTAGGGGTTCCGTACCTGGTGTTTGACTGTAGAGACGTTGATCTGCAAAATTAGAAAAATATATTGTACCATTCGCTACCAAAAAAGCTGCACCGCCGTATTCATGGACACGGGTGCGTACATTAAAAGGAGGAGGGGTAATGTCAGTAGTCTGTCCATCGGGAGTGTGACGGACAATTACATTTCGTCCACCTTCCGAAGGTCGTCCTTCAATCCAGTAGACATCATCACCATCAATGGTAATACTACTGAGTCCAATTGTTCCGGCCACAATTAAATCGGTAGTTATAGGGGATTTCCAAGAACCTAATGGTGCTATTTGTGTCATAATTTTAGATTGATAGATAGAATAATGTTTACTATTTAATTTTGTTATTGTCAATTCCGAAATTCTGAATATTCTGTTTGATATTTTTAATATAAACTATAAAAAAAGATTGTAGTTAATTAATGAATAATGAATCATTAAGTAGTAGGTTGGATTTCGTTCTGATACCCAACAAAAATATTTCTCCCGTAAAGACGTTGCATGGGTACGGACGTTATCAAGGAAAAGCTTGAAACTTCTAGGAATTAATGATCAATTATCAATTGCTAAAATGAATAATGAATAATTAAGTAGTAGGTTGGGTTGAGGAACGAAGCAAAGGCAAAAATCTTTCTCAAGACGTTCCATGGGTATGGACGTTATCAAGGAAAAGCTTTAAACTTGTAGGAATTAATGATCAATTATCAATTGCTAAAATGAATAATGAATAATTAAGTAGTAGGTTGGGTTTCGTTCTGATACCCAACAAAAATCTTTCTCAAGACGTTCCATGGGTATGGACGTTATCAAGGAGGAATTAAGGAATTAATTATCAATTACTAAAAAGAGAAAAATTATGTCAATTATCAAATTAGTCGATGACCTACCCACAGATGGGATTACAGTTTCTGCATTACGCGCCTTAGATTTCGTAGTTCCCGGTGAATGGAATAATTTAGTAGGTTTTAAAAAGACGGTTCGTGAAATTACTGGGGAATCAGAATCTGAAAAAATCCAACACATTAGCGAACGTGCTTTGTGGATATATAACGACCAATCTCAAGGATATCAGGATGCTATCTGGGTTTACCAAAGTCTAGACAAAGCTGATGTTGCTTTAGGTGCAGCAGCAATGGCAAATAAAGTTGGTGAAAAAATCTCTTTCTTGGGTTTCTTCAATAAGTTGACTCCATCAGCAGATACAACTCAAGCATTAGATTTATCCATCAAAATAGTAGCAGAGTTAGTTGCTTTCTGTAAATTGAACGGAATGCCAACTATGGATAGTTTAGGGGATTTTTCCGCAGCGTTAGCAGAAGAATATAGTGGTCCAGCTTTAATGCGCATGGTTGCCTTAGTCTGTTTCGATGGATTGATTCCCCTCGGACCTGATTTTCTCGATCGCGTCGGCGATATTATTGGGGGAATGAGTTCTGCTGGTTTGGCACGAAATCCATTATTTCAAAAGGTAAATGATTTGATTCCTGGTGATGGTACTCAGGGTAAACTTGATTTTATTGGTAATAGTTTTGATTCAGTTCGGGGGTGGATGAGCGATTTAGTTTCATCACGAGGATTAGATCCTGAAATGATTACTAATAGTTTGCAAAATTTTGTAGATATTGCTGACGATAAGTTAGATTATTTAGCAGCATTTATTGATATGACGACTAATTATTTTGAACATACTGGGATTCAAACTGTAGCTCGTCGTCTAATTTTGCAAGCAGCAGAAGAAGTTTAAAGGAAATTATGAATTTAGGTTGGGTTGTGCTGGATATTTTCATGTTTGGGAGCAAAACTCAACCTAAAATATGAAGTTACGCGATCGCGTAACTTTTGTATTCTAATGAGTCTATTAATTCGTCACTTGATGGTAGGTCGAGTAATTGATTTTAGTTTACCATAATAATTTGATTGTGACATTTGAACTGTTTAATTTTAGCAAATGAATGATATAGTAGGAAATAGCTAACTTAAAAACAAAAAAACTATGATTACTATTAATTTAAAACCAGAAATTGAAGCTCAGATTCGAGAAAAAGCTAAATTATTAGACTTATCAATTGAACAATATATTGAAAATTTAATATAAATAACAGGTAAGCATTCAGCCGTCAGCTATCAGCTATCAGAAGAGTGATTTTAATCTTTGATAAAAGCTTTATTAATTGAGCCAAAAAAATCTTACTAAAAAAGTCATTCCACTTGATATTAGAGTCTATATTCGTTGAAATAATCTCCTTAAAAACAGGATTTCTTTGCTGTTAACGAAGTTCCGACCCAGGAGACTGGCTGAGGTGCTAATAGCTGAATGCTTACAATAACAGCTTTTAGATTTTATAGTAAATTGGTATGGGGGAAATTTCAGTAAAGTAAGCAAACATCAACCTAATTAGGAGTTTAATTTATGAATTATATTGACAAGACTACACAAATATATCGGACAAATGAAATGACTAATCTTTATGAAACTGATTTTGTGGAGTGGACTGTTCAACAAGTTCAAGCATTAAATAATCGTAATCTAAAAGCACTTGATTGGAATAATTTAAAGGAGGAAATAGAAGACTTGGGAAAAGAACAAATTCATGCTGTTAGTAGTTTTATCAAAAGGTTAATTGAATACAAACTTAAACTAGACTATTCCTCCGATATTTATCCTCGCAACCACTGGTAAATTGAAGTTAATAATTTTCAAGATGAAATTGAGAGAAGACTAACTAAAACTTTGTTAAATAAGGTGGATATAAATAAAGAATATGAAAGAGCTAAAAGATTAGTTTTCAGTGAATCTAAAATTAGACCTTCCTGATAAATGTCCTTATAGTTTTGCTGATTTAATGGAAAGATTACTATAAAATTGACCCAAATTTCTACAAACTTCGATTCTGTGCATAATTTATATTTTTTGGGTTAGTTCATTTTTTTTGTCTGAGGTACGACATAATATTTACCTGATTTTCAAAGTTTTCTGCAAACTGCCATTCTGTGCATAATTTATATGTTTGGATTAGTTCATTTGTTTGTCCGAGATATGACATAATATTTACCTGATTTTCAAGGCTTTCAATTTGAATTAATTATGCAAGATTTATGAATAATTTATGCAGGCTAACCCAGAAACCTGGTTTCTGATGGATGTTTATTCTTGAAAACAATCATTTCTCCTATAAACCGGGTTTTTTTGTCTAATTATTGTTATTATAAAAATTGTTAAAACTAATTTCTGATTGCTATAATAAAAAAATTTAATAAATAACTACACAGGAGTTATGCAAAGTAACTAAGAAACCGGGTTTATTGCCACGATATTGTTGTTCAAACCAAGATATTTCATCAACCCGATTTCTGCGTAAGTTCTACTAAAAGTAACTAAGAAACCGGGTTTATTGCCACGATATTGTTGTTCAAACCAAGATATTTCATAAACCCGGTTTCTGTGTAAGTCCTATTAGATTAATGTTAGTTAGATAAGGGTGTATGGATGGAAAAAAGCGACTTAACGCTGGAAGATTTACAGAATGCTAATAATTTAGAGGGAATAGGAAATGTTTTTCGGAAACTTGGCTACAACACAACTGTAGAACTACTTAAGTCTAGAAGAGTTGGAGTTACCAACTAAAAGTTTTGAAGCTGTGATAGATGCTTATATTATTGCAGATATAGGTAGTGGAAATTTACAAATATTGTTATTTCAGTTAACAGCTCAAGAGTTGAGTTCTGAGAATACAGCTAAGAGTAAAATGAAGGCGATCGCTGAAAGTTTATGTCAACGTCCTTCTAAATTTTTATGACTGGCAACTAAAGATTATCAACAACTTTTATTAGGCAGTCCTCAGCAAACTTTAGATGATAATTAGAAGCTAAAAGTTAATATCAAGTTTTGTTATATAGACTTTACTAATCCTAATTTTCAGCAACTAAAGACATTCAAAAAAATTGCACTTTTTCACCAAGAAACGAAAACTCTTCATCAAAATCAGTACCAAGCTTTAGATGATATTAAGCTTTTTCAACCAACAGGTAAAAATAATAAAAAGGAAGTCGTGAAAGAATTAGGCAAATTCAGGCAAAAGCTCTGAGGAAACTGATCTATAAAAATTTTGAAAGCTTTTTTGTAAATTATCTTTGCTCTAAAGAAGTTAATATTAATCCGGAAAAACATTTGATATTTGAACATCTTTATCTTCAAGCTATTAAAAAAAGTGTTAATTTTAATGTTCAACCTGTACCCAATAATAATCTTGAAAAAATCAACTCAAAAAGAGGTTTAGATGATACTATTTTTAATGTTTTAGAAAGAGCAGTATAGAATTTACTTAAAGATTTTAAACGGCAGCAAACTAGCAGTAAATTTAGACCTAAACTAAATAAATTATAGCAGAAAATTTACTTGTTTTTGGAACAGCAAACTAAGGATGTATTAGACTTAGAATATCGAGAGACTATCGAACGGGTTCTGGAAGTAATTGCTACAGAAAATCTGCGGAGTATTGAAAGAGAAATTAAGCAAATATGGCAGCAATATATTGATATTAATAGTTTCGTCTCTGACTTACATGAAATTTTTGTTGATGCAGAACTTTATTATCAACTTGAAGAGGAGAAAAAATCAAACCCATTAGACATGATAAAAGCTGAAGATATTCAATGAATTTGTTATCAGTTGTTTAAACCTTTTCACGGAATTAAAAAGCAAGATTTTATCACCTCCAAACTTTAACCCTATATTCAGCAATTAATAATTAATAATTACCCCTTCTTTAAAGAAGGGGATTGACTAATCATGAAGATTTATCCCCAATCCTTGGGTAGGCTTCCATGTGTGAATTCTTGAATGAATAATTATTGACTATCAACTCTTAATTATTAATTATTAACTATTAGACATCTCCAAAAATAAAAAATTAAATCAATTATCGGACAGAAATCATCTATTCTTTTCCCCTACTCCCTACTCCCTCTTTTCTGAAGAAACCGGGTTTCTAGGGTGTGTCATCAATTAGATGTTAGAAGCTTGATCAACAAAAGTAGTGGACTGACAAAGCTCAAACTGTTCATTACATCATTGGGGGGGTGGGTTTATCTAACTCACTTTGAAAATTGTTCATTGCACGGACGTTGCATGCAACGTCCCTACAGAGGAACCCGCCCCTACCGACCGCACAATTTCAGGTATGCGCTCGCTGTATCTGAACCTACCCAACTGCGATCGCCATTTTTACATAACAGAGAATAGCTTTTTTGTCAACTTATTTAATTGATGACACGCCCTAAGATAAATCGTTATTTTTATAACAGATATCTAGAAAAAAACCGGTTTCTGGGTTTGTCTGCGTAAGTCCAGTTAATGTCACAAAGATTTATCACGGTTAGCATTAGTTCGCCAAATCTATTGTAAAATCACGGAATTAGTCAATCAAATTTCACAAAATCTCATTGAGAATGGAACCAAATCATAAATCAACAGTAATAATCACAGGTGCATCCTCCGGGGTGGGTTTATATGCTGCGAAAGCTCTAGCTAAAACAGGTCAATGGTATGTGGTGATGGCCTGTCGAGACTTGGTAAAAGCTGAAAAAGCTGCCCAAGAAGTGGGAATGGCACAAGAGAGTTACACTGTTATGGAGCTAGACTTGGCCAGTCTAGAGAAGGTTAAAAGGTTTGTCAATACTTTCAGAGAAAGTCGTCGCTCTTTGGATGCTTTAGTCTGCAATGCTGCGGTATATTTGCCATTGTTAAAAGAACCGATGCGGAGTGCAGATGGTTATGAATTAAGTGTGGCTACAAATCATCTTGGACATTTTCTGCTCTGTAACCTCATGTTAGAGGATTTGAAACAGTCTCCTGCTCAGGATAAAAGATTAGTGATTTTAGGAACTGTAACAGCTAATCCGAAAGAGTTGGGAGGAAAAATTCCCATTCCAGCACCTCCAGATTTAGGAGATTTGCAGGGTTTTGAACAAGGTTTTAAAGCTCCTATTTCTATGATTAATGGTAAGAAATTTAAGTCTGGTAAAGCTTATAAAGATAGCAAACTTTGTAATGTTTTGACCATGCGAGAGTTGCATCGACGTTATCACGAATCTACAGGAATTATTTTTAGTTCTCTGTATCCTGGATGTGTGGCAGATACACCTTTATTTAGAAATCATTTTCCTTTATTCCAGAAAATTTTTCCCCTATTTCAAAAGAACATTACTGGAGGATATGTTTCTCAAGATTTGGCAGGGGAAAGGGTTGCTGCTCTGGTTAAAGATTCTGAATATAAAGAGTCGGGAATGTATTGGAGTTGGGGAAATCGCCAAAAGAAAGATCGTAAGTCTTTTGTGCAAGAGGTTTCTGATGAAGCAAGTGATAATGATAAGGCAATTAAACTTTGGGAACTAAGTTCAAAGTTAGTAGGGTTGAGTTAATTAGTTTTTTTGAGAATACTCTCACATAGATAGCACTTACCCATCAACCCTATTAAATGGTGCAATAGGAAATGGGGTGATGGGTTGATGGGGTTATGGGGTTATGAAAAAAGCTAATGTAGCTATTGGTAGGGTGCGTTAGCGCTAGCGTAACGCACCAATACTATATATATAGTGCCTTGGCGTAAGTCCTGTTCATTATTCATTAATTTCCCACCCGCCCCTATGATATAACCAACCGTCCTAGAGGGCGGGTTTCTATAAATCTTGGAGTCACCATCAAAATTCTGGCTCAAACCCGCCCCTACTAATGTACTATTTTATTTAGGTGAAACAATCCAGTAGTAAACCGTTTCATCTAAAATGGTGCCATAGGAAATGGGGTTATGGGGTTATGAAAAAAGCTAATGTAGTATTTTAGATGAAACAATCCAGTAGGCTGTGTTTTCGGCGCTTGAGCCGACATGTTTGCGTAGCAGTCCCTATACGATAACGCTACGCGACATCAATGCCCTTCCATGACCTGAGTCTCCTAACGCACCAAGACTCTATATATAGTGGGTTTGTAAGTCCTAATATAATCTGGCTCTAAACAATCATCTCTATCAACAATAGGAAGCAATCTCAGAGTTTTAGGAGATTGTTTCCTTGTAAAAAAAAGTTAACTAATAGCTGCCTTCAAACTCCGACAAAATTCCCCAATCGCTTCCAACCCTTCATCCGGATTTCCCTGAGCTAACCTCTTTACCACCGCACTACCAACAATAACCCCATCACTACCCCAATTTTTTACCTGCAAAGCGTGTTCCGGTTGAGAAATACCAAAACCTACACCAATGGGTTTATCAGTCACTGCCCGCATTTGTGCTAATAAATTTTCTACCCCCGTTTGTACTTGAGTACGCATTCCCGTCACCCCAGTCACACTCACTAAATATATAAATCCTTGAGACTGACGAGCGATCGCTTCTATTCTCTCCTTTGGGCTAGTGGGAGCTACTAATAAAGTCAATTCTATGCCAATATCTTTGGCTGGTTTCAATAAAATATCCGCCTCTTCTAAAGGCAAGTCTGGTACCACCAAACCCCTAGCACCCACATCATAAATTTTTTTCAGAAAATTCTCTACCCCTCGGTATAAAATCGGGTTGTAATAAGTAAATAAAATTATCGGCGATCGCAACTTCGGACTAACTGTCTGGACTACCTCCAATACGGACTCCAAAGTAGTCCCCCGACTCAAAGAACGAGTTGCAGCAGCCTGAATTACTGGGCCATCAGCCAGAGGGTCAGAATAAGGTACGCCCAACTCTATCAAGTCAGCTCCACTATTATCTAACACCTCCAAAGCCTTGGCCGTAGTTTCCAAATCTGGGTCTCCTGCCGTAATGAAGGGAATTAAAGCACACTGGGGACTATTTTTTGAATTTCGTAGAGATTCAAAACAATGAGAAACTGAAATCATATTTATATAGATAATTTAAGTAGTAAATTAATTTCCTAGTTGAGAGAGGGAAAAGGGAATAGGGAACAGGGAACAGACAGAAAGAAAAAATTGATAATTTATTAGACAGGAAACAGGTATGGAGGGAACAGGGAACAGACAGAAAGAATTGATAATTTCTTCATTAAATTGGAGATGTCTGATAGTAATGTGTAATTAATTTTATATAAACACTTATTCTTATTTGTCTGTCCGATCGGCCTTTTCCTGTTCAATTTCAGCCTGCAACTGAGCCAACTCCTCTGGAGTCATCTCTGCCAAACGCTTTTGCAGCACTGCCTCTTCATAATCATTCAACTGCTGGTTATAGGTCATATTGCTACTCATAACCCTAAATAGATAGGTCAGTAGCCAGACAACTAAGCCACCGACCAAAACTGCTTGTGTCCAAATACCAGCATCTGTACCGTCTATTCCTACTACTTGTAATACTAAGTAAATAAGACCACCAGCAGCAAAAACACCGATAGTTATTCCAATGGCATCAATTCGTCGCATTAACCTTCAATCTGTCGCTTTCTAGGGCGAAAATTTAAAAATGGGGACAAAACCAACATACCAGGGAAGAAGAAGAACATCAAGAAGTACATAAAGACCCGTTCAATGGAGCTAGCAACATACCAACGGATATTGAGATAAGCATAAACTATGGCTGGCATTACTAGAAGGTAGGCTCCGGCCAGAGCTGCATAAATAATTAAGATTATTAGGTTCGTGTCCAAGTCCAAGTTCATAAACTAAAGATGGAGAATTTACAATAATTAATTGTATTTTGTTTGATACATTATTGTCTTAGCGAATGTTTTTCTAGTCAAGCTCTAAATTATTCCATATTTTTTCTGTCCAGGAGAAAGGTACTAATGTCCTTGTTTAAAGTCCTTAACAATTTTTTTATATTAATTTCTGGAAAATACTTGCTAAAATAACGTTGTGCTTTAACTTCCCTGGCGGGAAGTCCTGCGCTCTCACGCAGGGGAGCGTCGGGATGAAAGCCAGGGCCAGGATTCGGATACCTTCATAAGCTAAATGTTCATAACCCCTTGACAAGCTAGAAGGATTTTGTTATTGTAAAGTTTAACACAGGGGGAGGACATCACCTCTGTCTAAACAGCGGTCAGGGTTTCCCAGACTGAAGAGTCCCGCGTCGTCCCGTAAGGGCAACGTCGGGAGTATGTCAATAAAAGAATGAGCTTTTTTAGCTCATTTAATTATCTCAAATATATGGGGGTGTGGCGGAATGGTAGACGCTACGGACTTAAAATCCGTTGACCCTAAACGGTCGTGTGGGTTCAAGTCCCACCACCCCCATTTTAAAACCTTTATATAGGTTAGTTGCCAGAAAATGGGACAAATACAAGAATCAAGTAAAAGTGCAAAAAATGGAGAAAAAGTTGCTTTTTCTTGCTCTTTCAAATGATTTTAGGACTAAAGCTATAGGAATAGGAACTCAGAAACCCGGTTTCTTTTAGACATTGACAGTTGAAAACAACGATTTGCGGTAGAAACCGGGTTTCTTTGAATAAGTCCTAATAATCCTGTTACCAAAAGACTTAGGGTTTATTTTTTCTCGATGATACCAAGCGCTATAGCTTTTTTCAGCAATCGAAATAATTTTGATTTCTGAAAAAGTGCTATCGCTCATTTTTGTGAAGTCTTCGTTGGATATTTCTACAGGAAAAGCTAAATAGTCGCAGTTGCGCCATAAAAGTAGGGGAATAACTGGGGGCAAATCTTTTGGCTCTGGAAATTCTCTAAAGAAACGATATGCTACTTCTTTATCCAGCAATTTTAGATTTAAAATTCCTCGTTTATCAATTAAATTTTCTAATGCCTGTTGATAAGTAATTTCACGGTTTCTTAATAGTTGCCAAGCTGATAAAACAGAAGTTGATGTAGTCATAGTTACAATTAAAATGAATAATGGATAGTGAGTAATGAATAATGAAAACTATAGCAATTTGTACTGATGTTGTCACAATTCAAAAACTAAAAATAAACTCCTAAATTTTTACCCATTAAACATTGTATCCTTTTAGGGAAAAGGGAATAAGGAATAGGAAATAAAGTATTTTGGCAAATATCTTAGATGTAACCAACTATTCTCAAAAAGTAGCAAGATTTTTGACACAAACAAATAAAATAGGCAGGACTTACACAAAGTGAACAAGAAACCGGGTTTATTGCCATAATATTGTTGTTGAAACCACGAAATTTATTTCATAAACCCGGTTTCTGCATAGTTTCTGCGTAGAAAGTTTTTGACCATTGATTATCCGGAAATGATATAATATAATGTCCGGTTGAGTAATTAGATTTTCGTGGAAGAAAGGCAGCTATGCTGAAGGCTGAGGGCAAAAGCTTTTATACCATTTTTACCTTGATTTTATACAGGCACGGTGCCCGAAAAATCCGATGCTACCGGACATGATATAAAACCTTTATCTCTCAGTTCTTTTAGATTGAATCAGCAAGTCTTAATTATCAATTATTAATAATTAATTAACTCCTGCCATTTCCACCAATTCTACACAAACTTGATTCAAAAACTCCTGCTCAACTTTTTCTGGCAATTCTGTTTTCACCTCCTTAATTTCGGCAAATAAATCATCAGCTAATTTTTTCACTTCCTCATAATCAACATCCCCATTTCTAATAGATAACAAATATTCTGCATCACCAGCTTTTTTTCGATTCACATACAAAACCCCATCCCGTAAAATTTCAATTCCCATTCTTAACAACCGAATACAATGACTTGTATGTTTAGCATCATATCCACACTTTCTTTCCAACTCTTTTCGTTGCAAATTTCTCCCTTGATTCCAACTACAATAAGCTTCCCATTGACTAAGAGCTTGCCGATAAGCTTGAGTCAAATGTAACAAACGCACAAAATCGTTTTGTGCTCTCGTATATTCTTGCACTTTCGGTAATAATTCTTCAGGCATTTGATGTTGTTTTAGAATCGCTTTATAATCAATTTTTTCTAACAGCAAATCTCTCAATTTTTGAGCAGGTTCTAAAAATTCTATGCAGTCTCTAACCAACATATAGAGAAATTCCATAAAAGCATTAATTTCAGATTTAGTTAAAGGTCGATAACTATCTTCATCTAACCCAAAATCTTGAGGTACTGGCTTTTTTTCCGGAGGATTTAATAACCATTTTCTATGAGTTTCAACTCGTTTAATTTGAGAATAAGCATAACCTGCAAAAGACGCTCTTATTTTCTGAGAAATAAATGCTTGACGATAGGAAATTAGCTTTTTTCCTACTGGGGATAAATGCAAGTAAAAATTATCATCTAACCAAAGAAGTTCTAAGATATTCGGATTGTTGTTATGGACGAGAATAAGAAATTTTCTTAACTCATAAATTACGCAATCTTTAACATTATCTAATACCGGAAATAAACCTGTTCCTGGTTCATCCCAACCTCGGTCTTTTTGTTCAACAGATTTAAACCCTAAATAATAATCTTGAGGAGCAATAAAAATCCCTTTATAGTCACAGTCAGATGTGGGTATGGCAGTTCCGTAAGCTTGGGAACCTGTCAGAGCAAGTAATATTAATCCTGATTCTACTGTTTTTCTATCCATTCTTTTCAGTTATCAGTTATTAATACCATTGTAGAAGATGAAAGATACATTTGTGTTACAAAGATAAATTATTGCTATTACGAGTTGATTTATAAATAAAATCTAAAGAAAGTTGGAGCCTCAGTGAATATGGTGTTATTTTTTGCTACAGTTAATTCATCTTAATAACTAATAAGTTGTTTACCTGCGATCGCCAACCCTCAACATCAACCATACCCAAGTGATATGAGTAACTCGTATGGGGGAAATACTCAAGCCTCTAGTACCATTACCCAAGGGGGATATGTTGGCGTAGCATTCCGTAGGAAAAAGCGTATCTCGTAACGCACAAAAACTCTACATATAGTGACTTTGCCTAATTCCTGTATTAAAACTTTACATTTAGATTGAACCTATTGAGATACAATATGCAGCGAAATAGAGAATAATTTTCATTGTATAAGTTGTATATCATAAAACCAAATAATAGAAAAAAAATGAAACGCAGAAAACTAATTAATCACATGGCAACTGCTACAGGCGTCGCAACTTTAGCAGCTTGTACTCAAACCACGACTGAAACTACTGCTACTGATACTAATAACTTGCCCTCCGTAGAATGGAAAATGACTACCAGTTGGCCTCGCTCCCTAGATACAATTTTTGGTGGGGCACAAATGGTGTGCGATCGCGTGGCAGCGATGACTAATGGTAAATTTACTATTACTCCCTATCAAGCTGGAGAAATAGTGGGAGGTTTAGAAGTTTTGGATGCTGTCCAACAAGGAACCGTACAATGTGGCCATACCGCTAGTTACTATTATGTGGGTAAAAATGCAGCTCTCGCCTTTGGTACTTCTGTTCCCTTTGGTTTAACTGCCCAACAACAGAATGCTTGGTATTATCATGGTGGCGGATTAGAAATCATGCACAAGTTGTACTCTGACTTTAATATTATTAATTTTCCGGCTGGTAATAGTGGAGTGCAAATGGGAGGTTGGTTTAAACGAGAGATTAATACAGTTGCCGATCTAAATGGTTTAAGTATGCGCATCCCTGGTTTCGGTGGAGAAGTAATGAAAAAATTAGGAGTAAATACTCAAGTATTACCCGGTGGTGAAATTTATCTAGCTTTGGAAAGAGGTGCTATTGATGCTGCGGAGTGGGTAGGTCCTTATGATGACCAAAAATTAGGTTTACAGAAAGCTGCGAAATACTATTATTATCCTGGTTGGTGGGAACCAGGTCCGACTTTTGAAGTGCAAATTAATCTGGATGAATGGAATAAGTTACCAAAAGAATATCAGGAAATCTTGAAGAGTTCTGCATATCAAGCCAATATAAATATGTTAGCCCGATATGATGCTTTAAATGGAGTAGCATTAGCTGAACTGATAGCAGGTGGTACAGAGTTACGCCCCTACAGTCAAGAAATTTTGGAAGCAGCACAGAAAGCAGCTGTTGAATTTTATGAAGAGAAAGCTGGTGAGGATGCAAGTTTTAAAGAAGTTTATGAACAGTGGAAAAATTTCCGAGAACAAGTTTATAAATGGAATGCTATTAATGAATTGAGTTTTGCTCAGTTTACTTTCAATAATCCTCTATAGTGAAGTCATTTCAGTTATCAGTTATCGGCATTTACTGCTCAATAAACGCGCGAGTAGAGACGTTGTCTGCAAGGTCTCTACTGGGTTATCATTTTATAATGTGGTTGATTAACCTGAAAACTGTTATAACAACCCTGATAGATGTAGGTTGGGTTGAGAGACCGAAACCCAACAAATTTAGTAAACCCTGATAGATGTAGGTTGGGTTGAGAGACCAAAACCCAACAAATTTAGTAAACCCTGATAGATGTAGGTTGGGTTGAGAGACCAAAACCCAACAAATTTAGTAAACCCTGATAGATATAGGTTGGGTTGAGAGACCAAAACCCAACAAATTTAGTAAACCCTAAATATATAAATCAATGAAACGTCGCCATCTAATTAGTTATACTACTATTGCTGCTACAAGTGCAGTTGCTTTACCAGCATTGAGTCAAACTGAAACCCAAGAAATAAAATGGAGAATGACGACCAGTTGGCCGAAATCTCTAGATACTTTGTTTGGTGGATCCCAGAGGATTTGCGATCGCGTCGCAGATTTGAGCAATGGCAAATTTACTATTACTCCTTATCAAGCTGGTGAAATAGTGGGAGGTTTGGAAGTTTTAGATGCTGTTCAACAAGGTACTGTAGAATGTGGTCATACTTCCAGTTATTATTACAGAGGCAAAAATCCGGCTTTGGTATTTGCAACTTCTGTTCCCTTTGGTTTGACTGCTCAACAACAAAATGCGTGGTTATATCATGGAGGAGGTTTAGAAACTATCCAAAAAATTTATGCTGATTTTAATATAATTAACTTCCCAGCGGGTAACACAGGGGCGCAAATGGGTGGTTGGTTTAGAGAAGAAATTAGAAGTTTGGCCGATCTCAATGGTTTAAAAATGCGCATCCCTGGTATCGGAGGGGATGTGATGAGTAAGTTGGGAGTAAATGTGCAGGTGTTACCTAGTGGGGAAATTTATTTGGCTTTAGAAAGAGGTACTATTGATGCTGCTGAGTTGTCTGGTCCCTATGATGATGAGAAGTTAGGTTTCTATAAAGCTGCTAAATATTATTATTATCCTGGTTGGTGGGAACCAGGTCCGACTATAGATGCATTGGTCAATTTAGATACCTGGAATAAGTTACCACAAGAATATCAGGAAATTTTTCAGACTGCTGCTACGGAAGTTAACTTGAATATGTTGGCTCAATATGATACTTTGAATAGTGAAGCGTTGCCAAGGTTGATAGAAAAAGGTGTTCAGTTGAAGGCTTTTACTCCAGAAATAATGGAAGTTGCCCAAAAATTTACTTTGGAAATTTTGGAGGAAAATGCCAGTAAAGATCAAGGTTTTAAAGAAGTTTATGAACAGTGGCAAAAATTCCGAGAGCAAGTTTTTAATTGGAATAAAGTTAATGAGTTAAGTTTTGCTCAGTTTTCTTTTGTGTAGAGAATTTTATGCCGATTTTAGTCACAGCAATAATTTAATTTCTGAGTTTTAATATCAAATCTCCTTGCTTTGGAAAATAAGGTTTGCCATCAGTATTGCCGAAAACTCCTAGTTGGTAGAGGGTACGGTTCCCGAAAAATTGGAGACCCAACCCCTACGGAGAGCGAATTTTACTGATACTACCGAATTTGATGTAACTTCAGCTATAGTTTCCGGTTCAGTAACATACAACATGAATTATAAATTTATATAGCAATCCCAAATAGGTTAGGACATTTTATCGTAGGGGTTTGGTCTCCCAACCCAATCTAATGATGTTGAGAAATTAAACCCCTACTTTTTTTCACAAACCATTTAGGATTCTGATAAAATTAAATTTACAAATTATCAACTATGGAAACATACGCATATAATCAAACTGCTGTAATTTGGGAAAAATCTAATAACATTGAACAACCAGATTGTTCTCCGTGCGATCACATTATGGAATTGTTAGATTTTGGATGGAAAATGATGTTTACACCAGAATGGCTGGAAATTGCTAACAGTGTTCAAACAGACTAATATTACGCAAAGGCACTATATATAGATTTAGATTATTGGTGCGTTGTGCGTTCTTCGCTTTTCATGTCGCGCAGCGTTTCGGCGCTTGAGCCGACATATAAAGCGGAGCTTTGCGGAAGGCAAAACGCAACCTACGAATAGCGTTCGTGCGTAAGCCCTATAATTGATACATTAGGGAATAAGACTCTGTACGGGTAGGTTAAGGTTGATATCATGCACCGTCTAACGGGGCAGGTTTATGTAAATCTGAGAGTAAGCATGGAAATTTCTGGAGAAACCCGTCCCCCATGATATCATGCACCGTCTAACGGGGCGGGTTTATGTAAATCTGAGAGTAAGCATGGAAATTTCTGGAGAAACCCGTCCCTACCCCATGCACTATTTTAAGAGCGGTTGATATTAGTTAGGAAATTTTCTTTCTTTAACTTCCACACTATATTCCTGAACTGCTTGAGTAATACTCTCTCGTAAATTAACATAAGATTTGGCAAAAGGTGGCTGCCTATCAGAAATTCCTAAAATATCATTAATCACTAATATCTGACCATCACAATAAGCACCAGCACCAATACCAATAGTGGGAATAGAAACTTTTTCCGTAATTTCTTTTGCTAAATCTACTCCAATATGTTCTAAAATAATCGCAAAAGCACCTGCTTGTTCTAAAGCTACAGCTCCTGCTAAAATACGCGCACTAGCATCAGGGGTTTTACCTTGTTGACGATAACCACCAAATTGATGTACTGACTGGGGAGTGAGACCGATATGTCCCATAACCGGAATGCCTACGGATGTTAGTTTATCGACAGTTTGAGCGATCGCTTCATTGCCACCTTCTAATTTTACAGCTTGAGCACCTGTTTCTTTAAGTATTTTCCCTGCTGAATGTATAGCTTGTTGAGTGCTTTCTTGATAAGTTAAAAATGGCAAGTCTACCACAAGCAAAGCTTGCTTTACACCACGTCGCACTGCTTTAGCATGATGAATCATTTCTTCCAGAGTTACTGGTAAAGTTGTTTCATAACCTAATGTTACCATTCCCAGAGAATCTCCAACTAAGATTAAATCTACTCCAGCATTGTCTAAAATTTGAGCGATTGTGTAATCATAAGCTGTCAGAGCTACTATGGGGCGACCTTTTTGTTTCCATTGAATTAATTGTCTAGTTGTAATTGCCATTTTTAGTTGTGGGAAAGTCTTTTCAGTTATCAGTTATCAGTTATCAGTACCTCACAACTTTTGCCAGAGGTTAGAAATACTGAATCAATTTTTTTTCATCCCCTTAAAAGGGGAAACTTGAGACCTTATTTATTGGTCAAAAGTAAGAATTTAATCAAGAATATCTCTGATTTTTTCTAATAGACATCTCCTGTGGGAAAGTCAAAAGTCAAAATTCCAAAGTAAGAATTTAATCAAGAATATCTCTGATTTTTTCTAAAATACATCTCCAATAATCAAAAATAAAATTAATTATCCCACATAAATTATCAATTATTCCTGCTATTTCCTACTCCATTTATTTTCAAAATCTAGCCTTTTCCTAGCCAAGCAAAAGCTCGAATTCCCCAGTCAAAATTCCCAAGTAAGAATTTCACTGGGAAAGTCAAAATTCCAAAATTCAGAATTTAATATCGCATATAAATCATCAATTGTTTCACCTTATTCCCTAATCTATTTATTTTCAAAATTTAGCCTTTTCCTAGCCAAGTAAAAGCTCGAATTAATTCAGCTTTACCATTTTCCTTATAGCATTTGCCATGAGACAAAATAATTTTTTCAGTTTCCCATTTTAACATTTTTTGTAAACAGGAACTAGCTGTATCTTTTCTTCCCCAAAATGTCATTTGTAAATCCAGTGGTGCTTTACCATTTGGAGCATTACAACCAGCTAATTTTATTAATAAATGAAGTTTTTTACTAATTTTATTAAGTTCAAAATTTTCAATTAAATCTGCCAGAATAACTGTGGAACTTTGGCGATGAAAAAATACTACTTCATCCATAAATCTACTACCTCGGAAAACTAATTGCTCGATATCTTCTGACCAGTCAATGGGGGCTTCATCATCAAGAAAAGCATCAAAATTTACTTCAATTTTTTGTTTTGCTGCACGTTCTACAACTCCTGGAGAACCCCAGGCAATAGCTTCGGGATAAGCTTTTGCCCAACTGTTAATATGAGCATAATGGATTTTGTTAGGTGAAATTAAGTGACGCACCGAACCCAAAGCATCAATTTTAGCTTTTAATTCTGGAACTAATTCTATGGGAGAATGACACCATAACTTATTATTTTTTAATCGGACAATAGTCATGCGTGTAGGAAATGGAATAAATGTTCCATACATTGCCATTCTCACAATCGGACCATCAACAATCCAAATATTTTCATCTATTGGTTTAAGAACATTCAGTGGTTCATATAATTCAATCATATTTTGGCTAATAGAAACTTGACAGTCTAATTCAATTTTAAAGCACTAACAGGCACTTCATTCCAAGATTCAACAGTTCGTAATCTAGCTTTCCATCCCTCTTCTTTTTGAGTATCAGTTAAATTATTTTTAAAAGATTCATGGCATTCTTGGGCTTGTTGTTCGTTGCAACAGGCAATACAGGAGTAGATAATACCGGATGGATCTATCTGTTCATTTACCCAAATTTTCATAGTTAATAACCTCAGTATGTATTTTAGGACTTAGGAAAAGAAACCCAGTTAATATGATAAACCTTTTATTTGAACAATAGACATTTATGAAACAACCAGGTTTCTTGGTTCTCGTATGGATAATGGTACTTTGTAATTTTTGTGGTTACATAGCACTACGCAAATATTGCTATATTTGCATAGCACTATAATAATATATTTGTGCCCTAATTTATGAGGCCAATAATTGGTTGGAAATTGAAAATTCCAGAAAAAAGGCAAATATAGTCCCACAAATCTCAAGTTAATTAATGCTCAAAAATATCTTTATATTGCCATAAATCTAATCCCACAAATACGGGTAAACATTCAAAACACTTTTGTGCTAATTCCCATCTTTCTTCTCGTTTCAATATATTAGTTAATTTCTCCCGAACACTCAATAAATATCGCACATCATTAGCAGCATAACTTAATTGTTTCTCAGTTAAATTTTCTGCATTTCCCCAATCAGAACTTTGGGCAGATTTATCTAATTCTACTTTTTCTAAATCCATTACCAAGTCTTTTAAACCATGTTTATTTGTATAAGTTCGTGCTAGTTTACTAGCAATTTTGGTACAGAAAATTGGAGAAACTTGAATATCTAAATAATGCTGTAACATTGTTATATCAAATCTGGCAAAATGAAATACTTTAACTATAGTATTTGCCTCCATTAATTGTTTTAAATTCGGTGCTTCTTTTTGCCCTTTTTCAATCCGAATAGCTGTTACTTTGCCTTGAGTATCGCATAACTGAACTAAACATAAGCGATCGCGACTAGGCAATAACCCCATTGTTTCTGTATCTACTGCAATACTATCAGATTGCCAATAATCAGATAAAGTAGTTTCCGTTAAATCGCGATCGCATACTTGAAAATCACTCATTATTCACCTAATAATTACTAATATTTTCAGACTTAGCAATTATAGC
Source organism: Okeania sp. (assembly GCF_035285525.1). Lineage (GTDB taxonomy): Bacteria > Cyanobacteriota > Cyanobacteriia > Cyanobacteriales > Microcoleaceae > Trichodesmium. The sequence continues at coordinate 44,851 of NZ_JAYKGW010000071.1, forward strand.
AAATTATTTAGATAAAAAACTTTGTACCTTCTCACTTGATTTTTTCTCTTCTGCTCCCCCTTTTTAAGCTATGCTTTACAAGCATCTTGCTTAAAATAAAACTTGACAAATCCTCTCCTCACACCTCCCATTGAGAAATGGTGTTATTCTATTTCAGTTGGTGGTACTTCTGTTTGATTTCTTTTAGTCAACTTACGATGCAAAGTTTTTACTCCTGACCATAATAACCAAATTACTATAAAAACTATTATTGCTGCTAATACTGGTACAGAGATTGCCAACATTGACAACATTGTGGAACTTAATAACTCCATTGTGGAAACTCCAGGATTAGCTAAACCTCCTGTTAGAGATGTGGAAGCTAGTCTGGTGACATCTGTTAAACCTTGGACAGTTCCTGCTGAATCACCACCAACTATTATAGCGATAGTCCATTGTAACATTGGACTCATTTCGCTCACAAATGAGCTTGTAATCATAGTACCCGCAACAACTGCTGTTGGGGTAGCAAGAATATCTAGTAGCTCATCTACCCAAGGAATGTAATAAGCGGCAACTTCTATGAATGCACCTACTCCAAAAGTGACTGTTGCTTCCGGAGTTCCTATCCATGCAAAGTCATTAGATAGTTGCAAATGTCCTGATTGTGATGCAATGCTCATTATCAGTGGAGGCACAAATATCCGAAATCCACAAGCTGCACTTAATCCTACTCCTAGACAAATACCTAATAGAGTTTCCATTTTTTTATCCTCATAAAAACTGTTAATTTTTTGCTCTAATTCTATCGGTTACCTAATGATTATTAGAACTAAAATATAGTACGCATTCAGCTATTAGCTATCAGCTACTCCGAAGACAATGCTGACAAGAAATTAAAAATTATCAACCGGATTTATTGCCCTAATTATTGTTTTTTAAATCACGAAATTTTCTTAATGGCTCCGGTTTTTGTGTAAGTTTTACAAACGTTACATCGAAGGTCCCTGCTTTTTACTTCAGGCAAAAAATTTTCCATAAGCTAACCCTCAATAAAAATAAATTCTAATTGTAATTATTGACATAATGCAATAAATGTGGTACAAGATAATGTACAGATTCTGAAGCATAGCAGTAAAAACATCTTGCTCCGGTGCTAGGTATTCCTTTTTTTTCCATAATTATGACTATTAGGACTAAAGTTATGGGAACCTAGAAATCCGGTTTCTCTTAGAAGTTTACAGTTCAAAACAAGGATTTGCCCAAGAAACCGGGTTCCTCCCGTGTAAGTCCTAACTGTGTAAGACAACCTATCTATCCTCTCAAAATACATACAATAAGGAAACACAAAAAAATGCTTCTTATACATTTGCTTACCTTGAAGAAAAAATAGACAAAATAATTCTCTAAATTGTCATAAATAAGGATTAAAAATATGGCAGCAGATTTCATCAAGTTTTGGCTACAGCTATTACAGGCAAAATGCCTGTTTTATAGATACTGGGAATCTGCTGTCAGATAAATTAATAGTGGAGACGGATGATAATGATAGGGCATTTATTAGAACTAGACGATTTAAAAAAAGTTAGTAGCCCGCAAAAAATAGTAGCTTTGTTTGAAAAACTTGGCTACACTTTCTATCTAAAAAATTTAGATATTGAACAACTAGATTTACCAGACTATTGCAGTGAAATTATTGATAATGCTTACATAATTTCCAGCCCGAAACAAGAGGAATTACAAGTATTTTTAGTGGAGTTAAGACTAGGAAAATTTCCAACCAACTGTAAAGAACAAGAAAAAATAATAACTATTTATCGAACTATCTCGAAAAGCAAAAATAATTTTTTATTAATTGGCACAAATAACTACGATAAGTTAATAATAATTGCGCCTAGAAACAGAAAAAATATAAATATTCAAAATCAAATCAAATGGTGGTTAATTGACTGTAAAAATCCTAGCCATTATGATACTTATTGGCTAGAAAGTGTAACTATAAATTATTGGGAATCTACAGGAAAATTCACCAATAATAAAAACCATACCGAAAATAGCTATGACCCCGATCTAGAACCACCGACTGCAACATTTACTGAAGATTCAACCCAACTTTATCAACAACAAATTAATAATATATCCCGCTTACATCCGGAAGAAGAAATTCATTTAGCACATCAAATTGATGAATTATTATCTTTAAAGCAAACTTATCAAGAATTAGAGGAAAAACTCAAGCGATCGCCTAAGGAACAAGAATGGGCAACAGCAGTAGAAATAAGTCTATTAGAGTTACGCGATCGCCTCCAACAAGGTAGACAAGCTCAAAATAAAATGGTGAAAGCTAATCTCAGACTGGTGGTTTCAATAGCTAAACGATATCAAAACCGTGGGTTAGACTTACAAGACCTAATTCAAGAAGGAAGTATAGGATTAATTCGTGCCACCGAAAAATTTGACCACACAAAAGGTTATAAGTTTTCTACATACGGTATTTGGTGGATTCGACAAGCTATTACCAGAGCTATTTGTGATCATTCTCGGACGATCCGGTTGCCAGTTTATCTCTATGAAACTGTCTCCCAAATGAAAAAAATAGTTAAACAAATGTCAATAGAATGTTTTCCTCTAACAGCAGAAGAAGTAGCGACACGGATGGAGATGACCACAGAGAAATTGCGATTTATTGTAGAATGCGCTCAAGAAACTCTATCTCTAGAGGAAGTACTTATTAGTCAAGAAGAAAATATTATCTATCAGAAAGCGATCAAGTTTGATGGGAAAACACCAGCAAAATATGTCTTTGAAAGTTGCCTGGAAGAAGATGTAGAAACTGTTCTCAAAACTTTAACTGAACGTGAAAGAAGTGTATTGCAAATGCGATTTGGTTTTGATGATGGTCAAGAAAAGACTCTGAAAGAAATTGGCGAGCTATTTAATTTAACGCGGGAAAGAATTAGGCAAATAGAAGCTAAAGCATTGAAAAAATTGGCAGATCCTAGACGGAACCGTATTGTCAGAGAATATATTCGCTAGAAAATGATATGGTGAAAAAGTATTTTTAAGGGGATGGGGGGATGGGGAGTATTTTTTTTTCCCAACTCTTACCTCTTGCCCAAAATACGCTGGTTGAAGAGATAGTCGGAAGAACCTTGATTTTTCTCCCCTTGTCTGGTTCAATTTAGGAAGTAGTTAAGATTGAATAATTCATAATTAATCAAGACTTACGCACTCGCAACGTATTTTTGTCATTGATCGCAAGGATCGTTGGCGAAGCAGTCCATCAGGATAGCAATCTCAAACCTTGAAGTTGCGTTTCTAATGCGTAAGTCTTATAATAATTATCTCTTCTTATAAAGAAGAGGAACAGAGAAGCTATAAAATAGACATCTCCAATAATAAAAATAAAATTAATTATTGCACAGAAATTATCAATTATTTCCCCCTATTTTCTACTCTCTATTCCCTAATTATAGCAGTCGAATATTGGGCGCGGACATCTCTAAATCCTGAATTTTTGAGAACCTCCTGTTCCCTGTTCCCTGTTCCCTGTTCCCTGTTCCCTAGCGCTATAATAAAAAAACCTATGTATTGTGATTACCTAGTACAAATTCTCACCGCCCGCGTCTACGATGTAGCTCAAGAATCACCACTTGAACCTGCTCCCAACCTGTCAACTCGCCTAAATAATAACCTCTTACTTAAACGAGAAGATATGCAGTCAGTCTTCTCCTTCAAACTCCGGGGAGCTTACAACAAAATGGCTCAACTCCCCTCCGAAATTCTTTCCCGTGGAGTTATAGCAGCTTCCGCAGGCAACCACGCTCAAGGAGTAGCTCTCGCTGCAACTCACCTCAATACCAAAGCCATAATTATAATGCCAGTAACTACCCCCCAACTAAAAGTTGATGCTGTCAGAGCTAGAGGAGGAGAAGTTGTTTTGCATGGGGAAACTTTCGATGAAGCTTATAAATACGCTCGGCAACTGGAAGCAGAAAAAGGTTTAACCTTTATTCATCCTTTTGACGACCCCTACGTGATCGCCGGACAAGGTACAATAGGTATGGAAATTCTCCGCCAATGCCAAAAACCTATCCATGCAATATTTGTTGCCATCGGTGGTGGTGGTTTAATTTCCGGTATTGCAGCTTATGTCAAACGGTTGCGCCCCGAAATCAAAATTATTGGTGTTGAACCTGTGGATGCTGATGCTATGTCACAGTCTTTAAAAGCTGGACACCGAGTTCGTTTACCCCAGGTAGGATTATTTGCTGATGGCGTAGCAGTACGAGAAGTAGGAGAAGAAACATTTCGTCTTTGTCAACAATATGTAGATGAAATTATTCTCGTAGAAACTGATGATACTTGTGCTGCTATTAAAGATGTTTTTGAAGATACCCGTTCCATTGTTGAACCCGCTGGCGCCTTAGCGATCGCCGGAGCCAAAGCTTACGTCGAACAAAAACAAATTCAAGGAGAAACTCTCATAGCTGTCGCCTGCGGAGCAAATATGAATTTTGACCGTCTCCGGTTTGTCGCCGAACGTGCCGAACTAGGAGAACGTCGAGAAGCTATCTTTGCTGTTACCATTCCGGAAACTCCAGGTAGTCTCCGCAAATTTTGTGACTGTCTTGGTAAACGTAATATTACCGAGTTTAACTATCGCATTGCCCACGAAAAAGAAGCACATATTTTTGTGGGAGTGCAAATAAAAGACCGTGCTGATGCTGCCAGAATATTAGAAACATTTGAAACCCAAGGTATGAAAACCATAGATTTAACAGATGACGAACTGACAAAATTACACCTGCGTCATCTCGTCGGGGGTCGTTCTCCCCTCGCCCACCATGAACTACTTTACCGTTTTGAGTTTCCCGAACGCCCAGGGGCATTAATGAAATTCGTCGCCTCCATGAGTCCCAACTGGAATATTAGTTTATTCCATTATAGAAATAATGGGGCAGATTATGGACGTATTGTGGTAGGAATCCAAGTCCCCCCCTACGAGGTGGCCGAATGGCAAGCTTTTCTCCAGAGCTTAGATTATCCCTATTGGGATGAAAGCAAAAATCCAGCTTATAAATTATTCTTGGCCTAGTTCAAAATAATTTTTATGCTCAACTACTCCCTGATTATGCTATGGTATATACTGTTTCATCTCCTACTAGCTACCTGGTAGTCTTGTAGAAGTAGTTGTTTCAAGTCGTTTTCATACTAATTCACTCTAAGGATGTCACAAATCTCTATTAAGAGAGCAGAACTAGAGGTAATTAAATTAATGGAAACTTAACTTGACCTGTATGTGTGAAAGATGAAATATTGGTCATACTAGATAAACTGAAAAATTTGGTGCAATTAAAAACTGTTCTTGCTCAAGCAACTGACGTAAACTTAACTGATTCAAAAATAAAGTTACCCTTTACTCTCCAAGAAGTCAAAGCAGCTATTCCTCCCCATTGTTTTGAACCTTCCCTCTGGAGGTCTCTCAGCTACTTCTTTCTAGATATTGGGATTATCGCAGGTCTATATGCCATTGCCTATAATTTAGATTCATGGTTCTTTTTTCCCCTCTTCTGGTTAATGCAAGGAACCATGTTTTGGGCATTATTTGTAGTTGGACATGACTGCGGTCATGGTTCCTTCTCCAAATCCAAATGGGTTAATAATTTAATTGGGCATTTGTGCCATATTCCCATTCTCGTGCCATACCACGGTTGGCGCATTAGTCACAGAACTCACCATGCCAATACTGGAAATATAGACACTGATGAAAGTTGGTATCCAGTGTCTGAGAGTAAGTACAATAATATGTCTTGGCCTGAAAAGATAGGTCGCTTTTATATAGTATTACTTGCTTATCCATTCTATCTATTTAAGCGATCGCCTAACCGCGAAGGTTCCCATTTTATGCCTGAGAGTCCCTTATTCCGTCCTAATGAAAAATGGGATGTGTTAACCAGTTCTGCACTCTGGATGTTAATGGTAGGATGCCTCGGTTGGCTAACTTATCAATTTGGTTGGGTCTTCCTGGTAAAATATTACCTAGTTCCTTATATCATATTTGTCATCTGGCTAGATTTAGTCACTTTCCTACACCACACAGAACCAGACATTCCTTGGTATCGTGGAGACGACTGGTATTTTCTCAAAGGTGCATTATCAAGTATTGACCGCGACTATGGTTTCATTAATTCTATTCATCACGATATTGGTACTCATGTCGCCCATCATATCTTTTTGAATATGCCTCATTATCACTTGAAAACAGCAACTGAGGCAATCAAACCTATCCTGGGTAAATATTATCGCCAGTCAAGTGAACCAATATGGAAGAGTTTTATCAACTCTTACCTGAATTGTCATTTTGTCTCAGACGCAGGTTCCCCAGTATATTATCAATCAGATTGGAAAAAACCCTCCTAATTAGGGTTTGCGATTGGAAGTCTGATGGTGAAAGTAGGGAGTAGGGAATAGTTAGGGGTGGCTAATTAAATATCAAAGGTTTTCCTGGTAAAAAAAATTTTAGCCTTTTTAAGCCTTGAAATAGTTAGGCTACAAAATTACTCCCTATTCCCCCATCACCCCATTACTTTATCTCCTGAAAAATACTTTTTCAGCAAACCCTAGTGTTAGATTACTTCCCCATCAAACAGACTAATCCAAAATCTCTGCATACCCGACGTACCAGTACAGAATAGCAATTTACCTAATAATTCTAAACCTAATTGATTTAACTTTTCCTCGGAATTGTAGGCCATGACACCAGAACGCCGAGGGTTCATACGACTACGAAAATGCGCTCTAAACTGTTGCAAATAAAAGGATAATTGTAAATGACTTTCTAATGGTAACTGTTTTTGGCTTAACTGTTGATAATCAAATAAAAGTTTCCGAACTGGAGCGGTTAAACGTCTGGCCAAGTGACCGATAATAATTACGAGGGCCTTAGCTTCGGTCAATGTTAAGGGACGGCGTTGACTATTTTGACGTAGGGGATTTGTACTACGCAATCGCCACAAAAAAACACGATTAGGAATAATCTCTTCTAGTTCTAAGTCTTTGACAACCTTCAGCATTATTTCAGCTCCTCCAAGTTGTAAAGCTTCAATGGCCAAAAGCATTAAATCAATTTGGGTTCTAGTTCTTCGGGGACACCCACCATCAGGGAGAGGTATATCTGGTAAATTATTCAATATCAATGTTTTAGATGGACTGAGAGAAGTTTTTAATTCCATTACTTTATGTAGCAATATTCTCTGTTTTTATAGAAAGAAATATAGTTCGATTACTGAATTTTGTTTCAATGATACAATTTCTTGCTCCAAATCTGATATATTTTTAACTTTGACTTTTAACTTAAAATTATAATGGAACTAAAAAATTTAATTCGTGATATACCAGATTTTCCTAAAGAGGGAATTTTATTCCGGGATATTACTACTCTTCTCAGCGCTCCGGATGGTTTACGTTACACTATTGACATTTTGACCGAAAAATGCTTAGAATTTGAACCAGATTATATAGTAGGCATTGAATCTAGGGGCTTTATTTTTGGTGTGCCTTTAGCCTATAAGTTGAAGATCGGTTTTATACCAGTCCGTAAACCAGGAAAGTTACCCGCAAAAGTTTACTCAGTTTCTTATGATTTGGAGTATGGCCAAGATAGTTTGGAAATGCACCAAGATGCAATGGCATCAGGTAGTCGAGTTTTAGTAATTGATGATTTATTGGCAACGGGTGGTACTGCGGGAGCTGTAGCTCAATTAATAGAAAAAGCAAATTGTAATTTAGTAGGTTTTGGTTTTGTGATTGAGTTAAAAGATTTAGGTGGGCGTCAAAAATTGCCAGAAGTGCCAATAGTGAGTTTGATTGAATACTAAAAATAGGGAGTAGGGAGTAGGGAGTAGGAAGTAGGAAGTAGTATTTAGGATGAATATTTATAATTTATATGTAGCTAGTAGCTATCAGAAATGATTGGTGAAAAAAGCTGTAGGGGTTTAGTTTCCCAGTCCCATTTTCCTGGAAGTTTGGAGATAAAAACCAAAGGATAAAATATCACATATTAGGGAGTAGGGAGTAGTTCAGAAGTAGTATTTAGGATGAATTTTTATATATAAAATATAGAGTAGGGAATAGCTATCAGAAATGATTGGTGAAAAAAGCTGTAGGGGTTTAGTTTCCAAATCCCATTTTCCTGGAAGTTTGGAGATAAAAACCAAAGGATAAAATATTACATATTAGGGAGTAGGGAGTAGGGAGTAGGGAGTAGTTCAGAAGTAGTATTTAGGATGAATCTTTATATAAAATAGAGAGTAAAAAGTAGTATTTAGGATGAATATCTATGGCAGTAGCTACCAGAAATGATTGCTAAAAAAACTGATTTATCCGGAACCGTAATTCTTATCTATTCCCTGTTCCCTGTTTCCTTATAGTTAATTTAATTAGTGGAGAGAAAATTGAACTTATTAAACAAGCTAAAACAACTAATTGTCAATGAAACTGTTGCTTATATATTCAAGAGATTATTACAAGCAATATTAACTTTATTCCTAGCATCAGCTCTGTGTTTTGCTGTGATTCAATTAGCTCCAGGTAGTTACTTAGATACTTTAAGTCAAAATCCCCAAATTTCTCAAGAAACTATTGAACAACTTAAACAACAATTTGGGTTAGATAAGTCTCCTTTAGAACAATATTTGCGTTGGTTAAACAGAATTATTACCAATGGAAATTTTGGTAAAAGTTTTGTGTTTCAACAACCAGTAGCAGATTTATTATGGGAGCGAATACCTGCTACCTTACTTTTGTCTATTTCTTCCTTAATAATGACCTGGGCGATCGCCATTCCTCTGGGTATTATTGCGGGAGTTAATCAAAACCGTTTTTTAGACCGTTTTCTCCAATTAATTAGTTACACTGGTCAAGGTTTTCCTAGTTTTATTACTGCTCTATCTTTATTATTTTTAGCTCAAAATCTTTCTCCTTTATTACCTGTGGGAGGAATGCAAAGTATCGACTATGATGACTTCTCTTTGATCGGTAAAGCTTTAGATATGGGTTGGCACATGATTTTACCAACTATTGCTTTAAGTATTACCAGTTTTGCAGGTTTACAAAGGTTAATGCGGGGGCAATTATTAGATGTTTTGCGACAAAATTATATTCAAACAGCAAGAGCAAAAGGTCTACCTGAGAATCGAGTAATTTATGTTCATGCCTTGAGAAATGCTATTAACCCGATAGTAACTTTATTAGGATTTGAATTTGCTACATTATTAAGTGGTTCTTTTATTGCTGAATATTTCTTTAATTGGCCTGGGTTAGGTAGTCTGATTTTGGAAGCAGTAAGAAACCAGGATTTATATTTAGTAATGGCAAGTTTAATGATGGGTGCTTTAATGTTAATTATTGGTAATTTGTTAGCTGATTTATTGTTGAAAGCTGTAGATCCTAGGATTAAATTGGAAAGTCTGAAATAGTTATTTAGTTATCAGTTATCAGCAGATTCTAAGTATATGAAGCACAAATATTAATAATTAGGGCTTGCTGAATAAAGTCTTTTTGTAGAGGTAGGGAGTAGTTAAGAATTAAGAGTTGGAGGAAATTGTAGAAGAGATAGTTGTTCATAATAGCCTCTTAATTTTTTTCCCTCGCGTTACTCTAAAATACTCACTCTTTGATTTTTCGGGAACCGTGCTTGTTCAACCTAAAAACAGGTACTTTTTTCCTACCTAAAAATCCTAAAATCTTTATCTGTGAATGTTTTGATAAATAATTCAGCAAACCCTAATTAGAACACTTTCTGTTGTTATGAGGTACATCTATCACGGGCAAGAGTTGGAAAAAAATTACTGCCCTATTCCCTAGCTTATCTACTTCTTCAAAAAGTGTTTTTCAGCCAACCTTAATTATTTTCCTCTCCTGCTACAATTAAAACTTCTGTGTAAAGTTGATTACTGACTCGAAATTTAGCCTGTTTAATTAAAGCGTTAATTATTGGTCTAATTTTTGTTACTAAACCTCGTTGCTTTGCTACAAGTAGAATGCCTAATAATCCAGTAATATTTAGCCCTAAATTAGTTGCTTTTCTACGCCCTAAACGTTCATCAATTAGCAATTCGTCTGCTTTAATTTCTAAGGCCAAAGCAATTGCTTCAGACTCACCACGATCCAGATTACAATTACTTTGTAATGTTTCAATTAGTTGAATATTAGTTGGTTGACAAACCTCTATCCAATCAAGGGATAAAATTTGCTTGATTTGCAAGTTATCTTTACCGGCCTGCATAAGTTCATTGGCCACCCCAGGAGGAATAAATACCTGTCCATAAATTTGTTGGAGCAAAGGTAGATGTTCTACAATTGCTAATCCATTGAGAGGAGATGTATCACTGACAACAATCATAACCACCCTTTAGCCTGGAAATGCTGAATATCTTCCTGCAATTCTGCCACATCATAATGAATACAGATACCACGCTCTGCTATCAACCTTTGAAAACGAATCTGTGACATATTTAATAATTCTGCTGCCTTTCCCAAGCTAATTTTTTCTTGCTGAAAGAGTAACAGAATAATCTCAACTAACAGTTCATCTTCTGATAAACCACTAGCTTTTATAATTTCATTAGAAATAATTAAACTCACTTTTTTTAACGTCCTTTATTAATGGATAATGAATAATAATTAAAACTATCTTTATTAATTATTAATTTCTTTGTGCTTGGTTAATTCTGAAAAACGTTGTAATAACCAACTTCCTACCTGTGCTTGGTCTTCCGTGCGACTGCGACTTAAAGCACTTTCCAATATAGCAATATTCAGACCTGATAAAACTAAGGATTCTTTAATTCGCTGACTACCATTATTGTCGATAATAGCAAAAGCAATAATTTCAGCTTTTTGTACATCCACTACCCAATATTCTGCTACTTGTATTTCCTCATAAAGCAACCTTTTTTGACCAATATCATCAGCTAAAGTAGAATCAGCAATTTCTATGACTAAATCTGGTGGTGGTGTGGAATCAAGATTTGTAATAGCTGTTCCCTTCGGTGCTAAGTTCGCACGTTCCCCAATATAATAAGATATATCTGGTTGACATTCTCTGATACCTACCATCCGATAACTACAGTTATCCAAACTATTGAAAGCCAGACCTTTGATAGTGCAAAACAGATTTATGGCAAATAGAATAGTAGCATTATCTCTAGAATGGTTCGGTCCTATTGGCATGGTTTCAATTCTAATATATTCATTGTGGTAATAGCATTTAGCTTTTTGATAAGCAGGGTTTTCCGTCATCTGGATAAATTCATCCCAGGTAGCGATTACCCATTTATCTGTTGGTAGTTGTGTTCCTATCATATTCATTAAAATTATATTTGTATCTCATAAATATCAATAACTTATCTTGACAAGTCAATATTATCTAAAGGTAATAACCGTTCATCCACGTCTGGAAAATCTTCATCTAAGAGTTCGAGAGTAGAAAGAGTTTGCAGGAGAGATTTTTTCTGGAAAGGAGGAATAATAGCTAAGGGAATACCATTTTGGATGATAGTTAGGGGTTCCCCTGTTTTTTGGGTTTGGTTAATTAAGTTTTGAACTGGTTCGGGAAATTCTGCCAGGGGTATTTGTTTCATGTTTAGTTCTGGAGTTAGGGATTTTAGTCCATAATAACAGCTAAATGTAGTGGACTGTTTCACCTAAAACTGTGCATAATTATTTGTCATTGCGAACGAATGTGTTTGCGTAGCATTCCGGACCGAAAGCAATCTCAGGCCAACTTCCTATTGCACCATTTAAGATGAAACGGTTCAGTAGATTGTGATAAAATCAGTTTATACAACTGTACCAAATCAAGAAGTTGTAGGGAGAAAAATTTATAAATTTATATCTGTTTTCTGTTGCTTAAAAAGGAGAAAAATTATGATTGCTGAAGGTCAAAATTATCAAAAAATGAGTCCGGAAGAATATCTCGAATGGGAAGCAACACAGGAACTTCGTTATGAATATATTGATGGTGAAATTGTTGCCATGACTGGGGGAACTATTCCTCATACTAAAATTTACCTCAATTTCTACAGAGCTTTGTATACTCACCTAAGTCAAAGAGGTTGTGAAGCTTATGTTGCAGATGTGAAAGTTCAGGCGAATGAAAACAGTTCTTATTTCTATCCCGATCTGGTGGTTACTTGCGATCCTGACGATCTAAAGGCCCGTGACTTTATCCAACATCCGAAAGTTATTGTTGAGGTATTTTCCCCAAGTACAGTAAGTTACGATCGCGGTGATAAGTTTAAATATTATCGTTAAATTCCTAGTTTGCAAGAATATGTATTGGTAGACTCGGAATCAACTTTGGTAGAAATTTATCGTCGAGGAGAGGGGAAAATGTGGCTTTGCAATTTTTATGAAGCAGGGGAAGCGATCGCTTTTTCAAAGTCAAAATTCAAAAGTTAGAAATTTGTAGTGGACTGTTTCATCTGAAATGATGCAATAGATTTTTGTTGGGTTGAGGTACGAAACCCAACAAAAATCTTTTCTCCCCTACTCCCTTACTCCCCTGCTACCCTACTCCCTAATGCACTATTTTAGGTGAAACAGTCCAGTAGGGTGCGTTACGCTGCGCTCCAGTTCCATGTCCTGGTACATTTCTATAGAATACTCTGACAATACTAGGTTCTAGTCTAGAACCTATTTATTTTGAGGACAAAAAACAATTTGCCAGAGTTATTGTCAGGATTAGTACTAGGAGAGCTAAACCAAGGAAGCGACGTAGATGTTTCATCTGTTTTAGTAGTTCGGAAATTATATTTTTCTTGATTTTAGCTAGAAATTACAGCAATTTCGGAGTTAGTGAGGTACAAGGTTTTGTTTAGTAATGAGTGGTAACACAAGCATCCTGCTTGTACAGCCTGGAAGGCTGTGTTACCTGAGTGGTAACACAAGCATCCTGCTTGTACAGCCTGGAAGGCTGTGTTACAGTAAACTTAATTCAACAATTCGATCGCCCGCTTAGTCAAAGTTTCACCAGTCAAACCATTAAAAGCCATCACTTGACCAGCACTGGAAGCAGTTTCACCGCGACGCCAGGCAAAAGTATCCCGCTTAACCTGACTCCGTAACATAATTGGTTCCAACATCAAACTGGCGCCACCAGTCACACCAATCAAAGCATCACCACCGAATAATTTCTCGAAACCAGCATCATCCAAAAATCCGCCATCAGCTTCAGAACAAGTATCCCAACCTGTATCCTGGGGACGATACAAACGCCGAGGGTTAATCACAGAAACTATTCGCACTCCAATACCTTCAATTTGCAAAGAGGCAGCAGCTTCAAATACTGGAATTAATGGCATATCTCCTACCACTGCAAACACAACAGTCTTCTTCCCTGCTTTCTCCTCAAGCACAATAGCACCATCCTGCAACCCTTGTCTTGCTTGTTCAAAAGTAGTTCTAATAGGTAAAGGCGACTTACTAGCAGTAATAGTAACACCTTTATTTTTAGTAGTCAACGCCCAGTCATAACAAACTTGAATACTATT
>NZ_JAYKGW010000072.1:0-21703 GCF_035285525.1 Okeania sp.
TAGCCCCCCCTTCCATCTTAGCCCCCCCTTCCATCTTAGCCCCCCTTTCAAAGGGGGGTTGGGGGGATTCATCAGAAGCTTCTGGCCACTTCATCACCGACTCTCGATACAAAGAAATCAAGCGATCGATATCTTCTGCCACCCCTAAGTCAATCATTTCCACCTCAGAAGGTTTTCCTTGAGCTAAAACAAACGCTAGATACCGCGCCTTCTGCCAACTATCATTCATAAAATCAAAGACTCGAAACCGCACGAACTCCAACAACTTCGCCCCCTCTGGTAACTCTGAAGCTACTGCCCGTCTGTCGCCCATTTGTTGCTGCATGGCAATTTCTGGCACCTCTCGCGTTAACTGTCTTTCTAACTCATTACATTCTTTTTGCAGTTGAGCTAACTGTTGTTTGTGAGCTTCCCGTTTTTCTGGTGGCGGTACTTGATAGGTAAATGCTAAAAGTTGGTCGCACTTTTCTCGCCACAGTCGGAAAATCTTTTGGAGTCGTGGAGAACGATCGTGGAAGACTGCTTGGTTTTGAGCAGCAAGAGCAGTTGCAGTTAGAGCTTTCCGTTTGAGGACGAGATTTAATGCAGCTTGTTTTGCTACTTGGGAGTGGGGGAGATATTGGTAGACTAAGGAGAGGAATATTTCAAGGTTAGGTCTGACTTTTTCTTGAATGTGGGCAAGGCGATCGCTTTCGGAACTAGAAGCAAAGATAACTTGGATAGTTTTATCTTGGATTTTGCTAGCTTTGAGCATTAGTTTGAATGCTTCTTTGGGGCGATCGGTTTTTGCTAGTAATCCTGCCAGGTTGTTGAGGTGGGTGGCGAGTTGTGGATGATTGGCAGGCAGGGCGATTTTGTCGATTTCTATGGCTTGTTGGAACAATGGTTCCGCTGCCTCGTATCTCCCTTGAGATTCATATAGTCCTGCCAGGTTGTTGAGGTGGGTGGCGAGTTCTGGATGATTGGCAGGCAGGGCGATTTTGTCGATTTCTATGGCTTGTTGGTACAATGGTTCCGCTGCCTCGTATCTCCCTTGAGAACGATATAATTCTGCCAGGTTGTTGAGACTGGAGGCACGTTGTGGATGATTGGCAGGCAGGGCGATTTTGTCGATTTCTATGGCTTGTTGGTACAATGGTTCCGCTGCCTCGTATCTCCCTTGAGATTCATATAGTCCTGCCAGGTTGTTGAGGTGGGTGGCGAGTTGTGGATGATTGGCAGGCAGGGCGATTTTGTCGATTTCTATGGCTTGTTGGTACAAAGGTTCCGCTGCCTCGTATCTCCCTTGAGAACGATATAATCCTGCCAGGTTGTTGAGGGAAGTCGCCACGTTGGCATGACTTTCTCCCCAGAGTTGTAGTGCTAATGTCGCTGCTTGTTCAGCAATAGGTATTGCTTCATCATATTTGCCTGCGTTGTAGAGTTCAATCACTTCGTTATTTAGTTGTTCCCACTCCTCCATCATTTTTGCTAGTCCTTCAGCAAAGCTTTGCAACCATTCTGCATTGCTTTCCCCATTTTCTCCCATCTTAGCTGCTACCAATTTCATCACTTCTACAAAAGCTTCACCCAATAACTGGGAATTAGCGTGTAAAATTGCTTGCTCCTCCCCGTTAGGGCAAGTTAGCAGTTGTTTAATTAAATTTAGATCAGCTTCTAAGCGTTGTTGTTGCTCTTCGTTCATATTAGTTTCTCCTTAATTTATTTGCATCATAATCTGATTAAACATTCCCGTGGTTGTAGTTGCCCATTAGCATCCTAACATAGACCTCTATTCCTTCAGCGCAACTAATAACCACCTGAGCGATCGCCATACCTAACTTATTGCTGTAAGCGTTTAACTCGAATCAATAATAAATCCGTGCATCCGTCGCAAAATCAGTGTCTAGCTCCCATCTAGCTCAAGCTTCCTCGTTTTCCTGAATAGCACGTTCGATTTCTTCTGCATTAGCCTCAGCATAAACCCAAGCATTAGCAATATCAGTAACCCGAAGAGTAGGATAGTCTTGTAGCAACTCCGACTCACTCATACCCAAACGACGAGCATTAACTAATACCCACACAGGAATGCGAGTACCAGCAATACAAGCATCACCACCACAAACACCCGGAGTTTTTTCAATACCAGAATAAATATTAGCCAAACTTTGAGCTAAAAGTTGGATAGCTTGAAGTTTTTCCGCTGGAGTTAATGCCAAAAGTTGGGGTTCTAAATCTTTTAATTTTATAGTATCTAATGTAGGTTGGGTAGAACAAAGTGAAATTCAACAAAACCTTATTCTGATAAAAGGCTATTTTTGTTGGGTTTCGTTCCTCAACCCAACCTACAGTTATTGAACTTCTACTCAAAGAACCTTAATTTGTTATAATGCCCATCTCAGGCAATTTTTTTCTCAATTCCTTTTTCGGGAAATAGAGGCGATCGCTTTTTTTTGGCAAACTTTTGAAAACACTATACAACTTATTTATATATTAAAATCAGAATATCAAATCATTATCGCCGTGAAAGTATGAAAAAATTGGACTTAAAGGAAACCAATATTGACCTAACAGTAATTATTGACGAAATTGCTGCTAACCAGTCTGAAGTTGTCATTACCCGCCAAGGTTTGCCAGTTGCTCGTATTGTTCCTTATACAATTTCTGACGCATCTACAAAAAATTATCCATTACGGGGAATGCCAATCAAAACTTCTGCTGATTTCGATGAACCGATGTCTGAACTTTGGGATGCTTTAGGAGAACGAAAATTTGGTAGTGCGGGCATCTTGCCCGCGATGGGTGTACCTCATAACAGTCAAACCGCTGTATTATTGGGCAATCGGCTCAACCACAGTAAATGGAATATTTTCCAAAACTACCTGTGGCAAGTCGCCAGCACCCAAAACATTTTGGGCATCCAGAATTTCTACCCCAACCAATAATTCACCCTCACCGATATTGAGAGCTATTTCATCAGTTAAACGGAGAGTGCGACACTCATGTTTACCTTCTACTAAACGAATGTAAACAGCATCAATTTCAGAATCATAACTAATTTTCATTGTCTTCTCCTTGTTAAAAAAACGATAACCCTGTAGGGACGTTGCATGCAACGTCCCTACTTTATATTTTCTCCTCACCAATATTCAGTCATAAACTACCTCTGACTTGCGCGTAGCACTAAACAACCTTATAATCCATATACCACAAAGTAGAATCTGACTTACCCTCAAAATAGGCCAAAAATTCCTGCAAATGCTCTCCCTCCAAGTGTAAAGGTGGTTGATTTGGTTTCGGCAACCAATCTAACTTTGGGCGTTCGGGAGCGATCGCTACTATTATCTCCTCAACCCCTGGTTTACCTTTCAGCTTAAAAGATTTTATAGATGCTCCCTCCATTGGTAACAATACTGCACCCGCTTCATTAAAACTAGGAGAAGGCGCCAGAAACGAGGGCGACAAACAATAAAATTTGCCAGAAGTACCTTTTTCCAATAGAGTCAAATATCCCGGACGTTCCAACTGTACCTCAAATTTAATTTCACTGCCCAAAGGTACGCTACTAGGATAATCAGAATCATGTTGCCACATATCCATTGTGCTAACCTTTGGGATAACGGGACCCATTTTATTAGTTGAAACAGCCATATTTTTCAACATATACCAACGATAAACTATTTCACGCAACCACCGTTTAGCAATTTCAACTTTATCTCTTTTCGCTCCCTCAAAATCACAACCTTCAGCCTCTAATTTTTTAAATATTGTTCTTAAAGAGTCACGCAAAATAATATCTGGCGTTGCTTTTTGACTAGCATTTTCTAATAAATTCTCTGATAAAACATCAGCCAGTGCTGGATTATTACAATCATCATTATCTATTTTAAACCGTTGGATAAATACCAGCCTAGTTTTATCTTTAAGCATCAATATATCGGCTATTTTTTCTAGGAAAGTGTTGTAACTTTTCTCTAACATCATCAACTATTCCTTTTCGATAGGTTCGCCTACAATTATATTTCGATAAATTCAAACTAGCAATAACAATTCTACATATTTCTACATGACTCTATCTGGTTCTACATTGCTCTATTTTGATTCAAAACTTATCTTTTTTCTACTATTTTCAATTATTTCTACTTTAATCAAACTTCTATTTAACTCCTTTTTTTCTATTTCCATATCCTAAATTTACTAATTAAGATAATAGTATGGTTCAAAAAAATAAAGAGAATAAAATGTATAAGTCAACGAAAATATTATTAATCTCAATTATTGCTGGAAGTATTTTCAGTATTCTCTCAGTAATCAATAATCGGGATGCCCAACAAATTAGTCAAGCTATTGAAAGTGGAGTAACAATGACATCTAGTATTTCTGCTTTACTAATCAGCTTAAAAAATACCGAGGAATAGTTAAATAGAAAGTCACGAAGATTAACAGTTAAAACAGCACGCTCATCTGCAACAGCTAATTTCATAGTTTATTCCTGGGTATCTATATAATATGTTATTAACTTATTGCTGTGGGCGTTTAACTCGAATCAATTGACCTTTTAACGTTTCTTGAGTACAAATTGCCTCATTAATTCTATTAGCCATCCTTTCTCTGTCAAAATCATCCTTACAAGCAATAATACCCCCATGATTTGATGAAATACGATGCAGTCGAAAAAAATCAACTCGATTTAAAGTTAAAACTGCACGTTCATTTTGAGTAGCAAAAGCTAGTACCTCTGGATCGGGAATCTTTTGGTTAGCTAACCCCGCTTCTTACACTGTCAGAACATCGTGACCAAAAGTCCTGAGCAACTCCACAACCCGTTTAGGAAACTGTTCGTCAGCATAGAGACGTGCCATAGGTTAAATCTCCTCATTTTCTCGAATAGCTAACTCAATATCCTGAGAATATACCTCAGTATAATTCCAAGCATTAACCAGATCCACTGCCTGGAGACTAGGATAGTCTTGCAACAACTCCGACTCACTCACTCCCAAACGACGAGCATTAACTAATACCCACACAGGAATGCGAGTACCAGCAATACAAGCATCACCACCACAAACACCGGGAGTTTTTTCGATACCAGACCAAGTATTAGCTAAATTTTGAGTTAAAAGTTGGATAGCTTGAAATTTTTCTGTCGGAGTTAATGCCAAAAGTTGAGGTTCTAAATCTTTTAATTTCATAGTTGACTCCTGAGTATCTACTATTATTTTATCTATCATATAATTTTCCCCATTAATTAACCACAATACAAAAATACGGCATAGATAATTTAGTCATCTAAAGATAACTTCAGCTATTAGCCAAGGATTTCAATTATTGGCGAACTTAGTGCATCGGATAGAAAATTATTCAGACATCATATTACCTCTAGAAATAGTTGACTATTCAACCAATTCTCCACTTCTTCCAGAGTCTTGAAACCTAAAACTTCCTCTTCTAAAAGCTTAAATTGTTCCACAGATAAATCTTCCATTTTCATCTTAAATTCTCTAGGAATTTCTCCAAATTTATGCTGAAGTTGAAGCAGAATTATTTCAGAATATGCCTTAGTTTGAGCAAAAATAATTCCTCCCTTATTGTCTTCAATAACCATTTCCTGCCTTTCCAAAAAATCTAATTCTTCTCTAGTTAAACTAGCGCGATTAGCAATATTTAAAGCCTCTTCTATTTCTGGCACTTCCCCTAAAGAATCGGGAATTACTTCTAAATTAGGAGCATCTTTAAGAAAGTAAATCCACTTGTCGTTCAGGGTTTCTAATTCGGAAAGTTCCTTGTCAAATTTAGGTAATTCTAAAAAGATTAAGCTCAATTCATCTCGGTAATTAAACTGCAGCTTGTCTTCTTTAAATCGAAATTTATTAATCATCTGAGAACTGTCTGGAAATAGCACAAAATCAGTAATCGTTAAAGCCAGATAAGGTCGTAAATTTGGATACTTTTCTCCTTTACCTAGTTGATTTCCGTAAGCTTTTGCTAAGTTATAAACTACTCGTTTCTCAAAAGCTTTGACGTGAATTACCTGCATTTCTATAATGACGGTAGTACCATTATCTAATAATGCTTTTACATCCAGAAAGCTATCTTGAGAAACTTCAATTTTTCCTGGGTTGGCAGGGTCAATTATTGTTAGGGATTTAATAGTATTTGTGTTGTCGTAAATTATAGCATTGAGAAAGCTGATCGGGATGTTTTTATTCTTATCAGAAGCGAATATTTTTTTAAAAGCAAAGTCTGTTTTAGGGTCGATAAATCTCATATTTATTTCTCCTTTTTTTGTGCAAAATCTTGAAAAGACTATACAACTTATTATTATATAAATATTTTACTCATTAGTCATGTTTTTAATATGATTTATCAACCATTTATTGACTAAAATTTGTACGTCAGTTTTTCTCTGCCTTCGACATCTGGTTCGAGATAAATGGAGTAATTAAACTTAGCATCGGGATGGTAAAACTTGCCTGGTTTTGCTTGGGAAAAGTCGTATTCTAATTTCATAATTACCTCTATTGATAAACTTGAGTTTCAGTTCGTAGTTATCTGTAGGGGTTTGGTTTCCAAACCCAATAGACAGTATAAACAGTAAGCACAATAATTTCTGATGGTGCGTTAGCGACAACGTAACGCACCCTACTGGAGTGTTTCATCTAAAACTGTGCATTAGATATTCTCCCTTATCTCCCTTGTCCTCCTTATCTCCCTTGTCCTCCTTATCTCCCTTATCTCCCTTGTCCTCCTTATCTACCTTGTCTCCCTTATCCTCCTTATCTCCCTTATCTCCCTTGTCCTCCTTATCTCCCTTATCTCCCTTGTCTCCCTTATCTCCCTTATCTCCCTTGTCTCCCTTATCCTCCTTATCTCCCTTATCCTCCTTGTCTCCCTTGTCCTCCTTATCTCCCTTGTCTCCCTTATCCTCCTTGTCTCCCTTATCTCCCTTATCTCCCTTATCCTCCTTATCCTCCTTGTCTCCCTTATCCTCCTTATCTCCCTTGTCTCCCTTGTCCTCCTTATCTCCCTTGTCCTCCTTATCTCCCTTGTCCTCCTTGTCCTCCTTATCTTCCTTCTTTACTTACTAATTAAATTCCAAAAATAACCATCAGGAGCAACAAAAGAAAAACTCTGTTCCCCAAACTCATTATCAATAATATCTGTAATTTGTATCACTCCTGAATTTTTAATTCGCTCAAAATAATATTCTATATTATTAACTCGATAAGTATACAAAGACATTCCTAAACAACCTGGTTGTGACTGATAATAACCAAACTCCAAATTAATATTTTCAGGAAACCGAATAATATACAATCTGCCAGATCGCGCTTTTTGCCAATCTGTGGAAGAGCGGGGATCGTCAAAAGCAGTCAGTGTAAATTTTTCCCCTGGTTGCAAATCAAAAATTTGTCTCGCTGCTTCCGAACTTTCATAAGAAGTTTCCGAGTTATCCCGCGATCGCAATAAACCCAACACATCCTCATAAAACTGCAAGGTTTCCTTACTATCATCCTGCACTATCATCCCTACATGGGTAAATTGACTGGTTTTGAAAGTGCAATCAGGATTAATTTTGCCATATTCTGGCACTGTATAATTGAAACGTTGAAACAACACCTGGCGCGTCAATGGTTGCAACAACATCATTTCCCGGACTCCCACTGCGGGATCGATAAATGGGCGACCTTTATCTGTTTTATAAATTATCTCCCACTGGGGAAAAGTGTATTTGATTGGCAAACCTGCTAACTTGCCATCCTCAGCATGATTAAGAATATTCAAAACATCAGTAGTTAAACTTGTTGCCCAACGGTTGCCCAAAACTTTCATAGATGTCATTTGTAAACCTTGATTAATAGGTTTTTCCCAAACCATCAGGCGAATTAAACCATGATCGACATTTTGGTGATAGAGTCGAATGGAACGCAAATTAGAATTGACTCCATATAAATTTTGAACCGTAGAAGCAGTTAATTCTCCTGTTTTGCCAATGCGATAACCAAATTGTTGCCAATATTGAATCATTGACAAAGGTTCAGTGGTACCGATACAGACTTCGTAGATACCTTCAATAGTGGGGTTATTATTCATATTTTTTATAAATTTTATGGGAATTAGTTATAATCAAGCCTTAGTTTCTTTTTGGAAGTTTCAGAAGTGTTTCTGCTCTCACAAATTAGGGAGTGGTAGCTAACAACTGATAAAGCCATAATCCCAGAGTTTGATACTACTAAAAAAATGCTTTTATCCTGTTAAACATAATTCTCTCCTTTAATTTTATTAATGTGAAATAAACATCAATAAATCCGTATATCTGTTGTTAGGCAAAAGGGTTAATAATTCATGTCTTCTGTGCAACCAATTGATTATGCTGCAGATATTCTGAATAGAGAATAGTGCAGTTTTGCAGCAATGCTGCCCATAAAACTAAACTCTCCCAATCAGAATCACCGTAGTTATTATTAATTTCCAAAGCATTTCAAACAGTTATAGTATCAATTGCCCATACTTAAAAATTAGTTGAAAGTTCTATGATGATTTGTTTTGCCTCTTGCTAGGTTGTTAAATTCTTTTGAGTTAATACCTTGTAAAGTTCACCCAAAATCCGGGTACTAATGCTAATATAATCAAAGCGATCGCTGACTAGCTGTCTGGCTTTTGATACTTTATATTGGGGATTTTTAGCATATAAATAAACCCAAACATTAGTATCTATCATTACCTTATATATCATATAATTCTCCCCGGTTAAATTGATAGTTATCTGGCCAAGCAAAAGAATATTCGTCTACTAACTGCCAAAATCTTTCCTTGTTATCCTGAATAACATCTGCCTCTACTAAAATAACTTTAAGTTTTTTCCCTCTAATTCTGGACTAAGTTGTTCAGTAAATATCAGATTACCATTTTGACAAGTTGCTTGTAGAACTTTGTACATATTAATTTACTCCTGCCATAATTTTAATTTTCTCTAACTTTTTAGTACAGTTATAGCCTAACTAATTATTTCATATCCATAACACAAAATATAGAAATCCTATTTTATTTGTGTAGAAAAATCCTACTAATTTTAGGAAAAAGGGAATAGGGAGAAGTAATTTTTTTCCCCTACTCCCTACTCCCTATTTTCTAATAATTCATTTGTCCGCTAACAACAAATAACTGCTTTTCTCTACCATTTCGGAGGATTTTAAACTGCAATTTTTCACCTACACCACTATTTTCAACTTTCCTCTGTAATTGTTCTGCACTAACTATTGATTGATTATCAATTTCCACAATTACATCTCCTATTCGGATCCCCGATTTTTCTGCTGGAGTACCAGACAATACTTTAGTAACTAAAACTCCTTCTACCTCTGGCAAAATTAAAACAGAATTAGGGTCACTATTATTTTCTTCAGCAACTTCTGGAGTTAAACTAATCATCTGAATACCAACAAAAGGATGAGGTACTTGTTCTCCACGAGCTAATACATCTTTAATTTCTTTAGCTTTATTGATAGGAATAGCAAAACCAATTCCCATAGCATCAGCTCTAATTGCCGTATTAATTCCTATTACTTCTCCCTGAGAATTTAACAACGGACCCCCAGAATTTCCAGGATTAATTGCTGCATCAGTTTGAATAAAATCTAATCTTTTATCAGGGATTCCTACTGCCGAACTAGGGCGTTTCAAACTACTAATAATTCCTAAAGTAACAGTATTATTAAATCCTAAAGGATTTCCTACTGCTATTGCCCAATCTCCTACTTGTACTAAATCAGAATTACCTAAAGTTGCTACTGGTAAAATTTCTCCTTTAGTATCAACTTTAACTACTGCTAAATCTGTAATTTTATCTGTTCCTTTTACTTCTCCAACAAACTTTCTACCATCATTTAAACTAACAGTAACTTTGTCAGCTTCATCTACTACATGAGCATTGGTTAAAATTATGCCTTTGGAGTCAATAATAAAACCAGAACCTTCACCTTTTAACAATTCTTGTGAAGGTGCCTGCATCCTGAAGTTATTATCAAAAAAACGGTCAAAAAATGGGTCTTCAAAAAAAGCATTATTTGGACGAGTAATTAATCGTTCGGTGTCAATTCTCACTACAGCTAAACCAACTTTATTAACTGCTTCAGTAACAAAGCTATTACTATTTCTAGTATTAATATTTTCTGGTATAGCTTGCAATGCTAATAACTGAGGATTTGATAATCCGGCAAATATTCTTGAAGTTGCCATTGCTGGTGACGTAGTTAAAGAAGCCACCATAAATGTAAAAGCTACAAAAGAGGCCAAAAATTGAGCTGTGATTTTGGTAGTTATTCGACAAAAATTTAACAATCTCATAGTGTTAATATTGGATTGACTAAAGTGGTAAGTTTAGTGTTATAATATCACCAATGGTACAATATTATACTATAAATTTATGGTAATATCTAATCAACAAAAAAAACAGGCAACTAATCACGAAGTTCAGGAGGATTTCAATTCTGAACATCACCATCATTCTTCTAGTCATCCTCATGTTCATAGCGAAGAATCTCTACAAAGTTTAATCAATAGATTATCAAGAATTGAAGGACACGTTAGAGGAATTAAAACTATGATTAAAGATAATCGTCCTTGTCCTGATGTCTTGATACAAATAGCAGCAGTTCGTGGTGCTTTAGACCGAGTAGCTCGCATGGTTTTGGATAATCATTTATCTGATTGTATTGCTCGGGCAACTCAAGATGGAGATATTGATGTAGAAATTGCTGCTTTAAAGTCAGCTTTAGACAGATTTTTACCTTGAGGAAGGAAAAAGTAAGTAAGAAAAAAAAGACTTCAGTTATTCAGGAGAGAAGAAATAAATATGCTAAGTAGTTGTGCAAAATTACAGCGGATTCTAAGTTTATGTTATATAAATTGTAACACAGCCTTCTAGGCTGTTATATCTGTACCAGACTAAGATGGAATCCCCTGTAATTGCACATATTTAGAAATATAAATGTATAGTATAAAAGCCAAATACACTTTTATAAAATATAGTCAAAAAAAAATTATGTGGAAAAAAATAGCTTTTTGGTTACTTTGGATAGGGTTTGGTGTTTATGCTTTTGTACTTGCTCCACCCGATCAACCAGATACTTTAGAATTAATCCAAAAACTCTCAACAGGTGAATGGGAAAATATTAATCCTTTGATTATTTCTCTATTCAATATTATGGGAATTTGGCCGTTAATTTATAGTTGTTTATTATTCTTTGATGGTAGAGAACAAAAAGTACCAGCATGGTTATTTTCTACTTTATCATTTGGAGTCGGAGCATTTGCGATTTTACCCTATTTAGGATTGCGTAAACCTAATCCAAATTTTTATGGAAAAAAGAATCTTTGGCTTAATATATTAGACTCTCGAATTTTAGGAATTGCTTTAACATTAGGTACAATTTTATTACTAATATATGGTTTAAAAAATGGCGACTGGGGAGATTTTATTCAACAGTGGCAAAGTAATAGATTTATTCATGTAATGAGTCTGGATTTTTGTATGTTGTGTTTATTATTTCCTACTCTATTAGGAGATGATATGAACAGACGAGGAATGGAAAAAAATCTCTGGTATTGGATAGCATTAATTCCACTTTTAGGTCCGTTAATTTATTTGTCTGTGCGTTCCCCTTTATTAACAACTGATATCTCTACAATATCAGAACAAAAGCAAGTTATTGCCAATTAATAGGAAGTTCCGAAAAACAGATAAAAACAATTTCCTTTTTGGCAGAACAACCGTGTAGGGACGTTCCATGGAACGTCCCTACTTCCTCTATTATTTAACCTTTTTCACATTCTCGTTTTGTCACATCATGTCTGTACCGAAACATATCCTCCAGTCGAGAGTCTACCCACCAACCTAAAAAAGATTCTGCTAACCATTCTCCAGGTAAAGAGAAAGCGATCGCATCGGTTAATCTAGTTTGACCATTTTCCTCACTAAACTGATGACGATGAGTCCAACTTGCCATTGGACCTTCTTTCTGTTCATCAGTAAACAGATGATATTGTTCATATTCTGTATGTACGGCCACCCACTTCACAGGGATTGGACCGAGCCAAATCATAAATTCTGATAAGGCCCCTATTTCCAATCCCCCTTGACGACGAATAATTTGGACTGGTTGCCAAGGTGGGGTAAGTATTTGCAGAATATCGGAACGTTCGTGGAATTTCCAAACTGTCTCCACTGGAGCATTAATTAAAGTTGAATAGCGAAAGTGCAACATATTTAAACCGTTTACTTAATGTCAAAATTATCGTTTTTCTTTACAAATTTACCAAACCATTAACAGGACTTACCCATGGGCAAGGCAATTTTTCCGATACGAGCGACAGCGTTTCGCTCCGCGACATGAATGGGTCGCAGTCCGTCAGAATAGCAATCTCAAACCCCTATTTTTCCTACCTCATGGGTAAATCCTATTAAATTTAAAACTAGGCATTTTATTAGGTGAATTTTCATTAGAGTTTACTTGTAGCTTCCAGCTATTGGTAGGGTGCGTTTTGCGTTCCGCAAAGCCGCGACATGAAAAGCGCAGCGTAACGCACCAATACTCTATATATAGTGCCTTTGCGTAATTGCTTATTAATTATAGGACTTACGCATGAAGCCTATTATTAGAGTGTGTTAGCGGTAGCATAACGCACCGACACGCTATATATGGTGCCTTTGCGTAAGTCCTGATTACAATTTACATGGCCACATGGAAAACTAGCGATCGCTCTCATCTATGATTGATCAGGGTTTTAGAGTTTTATAGTACACTTGGCAGGGGGAAGTTCAGATATATGGGATAATAGGCGGTGCGTTACATTTCATTAACGCACCCTAAAAACTTCTTCCTTAGCTTCAGCTAAATGTTTTTTCAAAGTTGCCACAGGTAGAGGACCTTGAATATGATTCCAAGGCAAAGTTTGTTCTAATTCCCAATTATTAAAAACATAAAAATCTAACTCTGGCAACTTCCCATGCAATTCCTTAAAAGCTCTTTTATAACTACCTAAAGAATCTCCATAATTTCTCACCAATTCTAACAAATAAGATAACCTTCTATCCCCTCTCGAAATTAACCCTTGAATTACCGACCATTTATAACTTTCTGGGCGAAAATCTATACCCTTTGAACGTAATTTTTTCTCCAAAAACTTCAATCTTTTTTCTGACTTATCATTTACCCCAAACCATTGAAAAGGAGTATGAGATTTCGGCACAAAAGTGCTGCAACCTAAACTTAATCTCAACCCAGGAACAACTTTTTTCAAAGTTAACATCATCTCTACAGTCACCTCTAAATCTTCTTCCTCTTCTCCAGGTAAACCCACCATTCCATAAAATTTAATCCCTTTCAAACCACCAAGTTTAGCATTAATAGCAGCTTGAATAATTTCCTCATTTTCTAACTTTTTATTGATAATTTTCCGGAGGCGATCGCTACCACTTTCCACAGCAATAGTAATTGACTTTGTATCTCGACTAGCTAAAATTTTTGCCAATTTTTCTGTCACTGTATTGGTTCTAACTGAGGCAATACTCAACCGAATATCATCATATTTTGCTTGGGATAAATAATCTAATAAACTTTCAAATTCTGGATGTTGAGTTACGGAAGCACCCAATAAACCTAAACGTTTAGTAACAGTTAATCCTCTTTCAATTGCTGGAATTAGAGACCCTTCTAAACTAGCAGTTCTAAACGGTAAAGTCAGATAACTTGCCAAACAAAAACGACACATTTCGGGGCAACTTCTGACAACTTCAACCATAAAAATATTTTCCCAAGCAGCCTTTTCTGTAACCACAGTCGAAGCAGATAAAATATTACTTCGATAAGTTTGTTTTTGCACCACAGGAGGAATATCTTTATCTATAGGTTCAATAGATTTAATCGCACCATCATTACTTTCATAAATTACTTCATAAAGACTAGGAATATAAACCCCAGGTACTTGAGCTAAATGTTTTAATTGTTCTAATTTTTCAGCAGTTCTCACTGTTTTATAATTATCAATAAAATCTGCCAATAAATTTTCCCCATCTCCCAATAAAATCACATCAAAAAAATCAGCAAAAGGTTCTGGATTAGCTGTTAAAACTGGTCCGCCACCAAATATTATGGGATAGTTTTTTCCCGAACGATTTTTAGTTCTAATCGGAATTTCTAGAGATTCTAAAATAGAGAAAATATTGACATAATCAAGTTCCCAAGAAAGAGAAAAACCGAATAATTCTGGTTGTTGTGGCAGAGGTTCATTAATATCAGTAAATAAACGACTAACTTGTAGATCGGAACGCATTGCTAAAGTTGCCCAAACAATCTGATAACCAAGACTTGTTATTCCCACAGTATATTCATTGGGAAAAGCAAAAATAATTGGAATAGCATTAGATTCAGGAATAGCTGGAGTAAAGAGTAAATTTTCAGTATTAAATAAATTATCAGACATACTTTAACAGTTATCAGTTATCAGTTATTAGTACGCAAAGAAACCCGGTTTCTCCTAGAAACCGGGTTTCTGGGTTTCCGGGTATTGTAATCCAATCGTAGGGGTTGGCTCTCCAAACCCAATCGTAGGGGTTGGCTCTCCAAACCCAATAGCTATTTATATTTAAGTTTAAAAAATAAAATTGGTGAAGCTAAACTCAAGGTCGCAATGTTAGTAAAAATTATCGGTAAATTGTTAATAATAATGCCATAAATTATCCATAACAATACACCAGAACAAAAAATAGCAAACATTTCTAAAGAGATGTCTTTTGTCGAACGAGTCCGCCAAGTTTTGATAACTTGAGGTAAAAATGAAATAGTTGTGAAAGTACCTGCTAATAGTCCTAAAACTGTTACTAAGTTCATAAGAAATACCAATAATTGTGATTACTCTATAAAATTCTGATAGAGTTTGGAAAATACAGCAGATTACACCTTTTTCATTTTAGTTATTCAGTTATCAGTACCTCCTGGAATAAGGAGGCTTTAAATACAGAATATTCTTTTTTTATCCTCCTAAAAAAAAGGAGGCTTCAGACCTAAATTTTTCGGTGAAATAAAGCAACGCGGGCAAGATGCCTGCACTAGAAAAATTTAATTATATCACCTCAGCTTATCTTAGATTAACAGGACTTACGCAAAGAAACCGGGTTTTTAGGATAAATCGTTGTTTTTAACAATAAACATTGACGAAAAACCCGGTTTCTAGGTTCGTTTGTGTAAGTCCTAATTAATTTTTTAGATATTTTTTAGCCCAAGCATATCTCCTTTCATCTTTTTTCAGCAAATATTCTATAATTTCTCGTCGCTTATTCTTTTTGCTAGTCTCTTGAACTAATCGCTTAATTTCTTTATCAATATCTTCCGTCTTAGCTCCTCTTTTTCGTGCCTCTTCAAACCAATAATCTCCATCTCCATATTCTCCTAGACCATAACAAATAGCCCCCATTAAAGTACAAGGATGATGACTTTTAGAATCAATTTTATGAGCTTGTAAAGCCAGATGTTTGCCTTCATTTAATTGGCTAACATCTCTAAAAGCAGCACCTCTAGTTACAAGTATTCTAGCCTTAAGGTCTTTATCTTTTAATTTCTCTAAATTGACTTTACCTGTGATTTCTAATGCTTTTAATGGTTTCTTTGCCTTGCGCCAATAACTACTAATTTTAGGGATTAGCCATTTATTTTTAGTTCTCTTAAATTCTTCCTCAAAAAAATCAGCCTCAATCTGATAATAAGTAATGGCAATCTTACTACCAAGATACAGCAAATTCTCAGTTGTTAACTGAGTAAACATTAATTTGTCTAATCGCTCTCCTTTATCTAGTCTGCTAAGAATATTGTAGAAAGGATCGAATTTTAATTTCTGGTCTGTAGCTAAATATTTATCTCGGAGTCTTTTCCAATCTTTATCTTTAGCTATTTTAACAATTTTATTCAAACCATGTGACTTTAACCAATCAATATCTACTTCTATTAACTGAGAAAATTGTTCTACTTTTTGGAGAATTTCATACAAATTACTATCAGGTGATGAATCTTCAAACTCAGTAACTTTGTATTTTTTCTTGAGTCGAGTAAACTCTATTTTGTGTTTTTGTTTATCCGCAATAGAAAATGTCTCAGTTAGTTTATTTTTTTGTAACCAATCTAACTCTGATTTTTCCAAAATAGTTTCTGTCTCTAGTTTTTTCAATATTGAAAATAATTTACTAGAGATAGATTTATCCCAATATTTAGTAGCTTGATACTTATCTTTTAGTTCTGCAAATTTAGCTTCATCCTCTCTTTGTTTTTGTTTCTTACGCTCCGAATAAATTTCTAGAGTTTCCAAGAAACCATTATTTGATAACCAATTAGATTCTTGCTTATTTAATGTCTCCGCTGAGTCAATTTTTTTCAGAATACGAAACAATTTATCCGGGAAAAATCTTGATATGTTAGTAGCACGGTATTTAATTTTTAATTTGGCAAATTCTTGGATTTGATTAGCGATCGCTAAAGTTTCCTTTAAATTATAATCTTTCAGTAATTTAATTTCTGAATCAGTTAATATATTTTCACTATCAAGTTTCAAAAGTAGCGGATGTAAAAAATAAAATCCAAAATTTTTGGGTACTTTGTATCTTGTTTTGAGTTCCAAGAAGTCATATCCTAATCTTTTCAGCTCAGTTTTCTTGTATTGCTTTAAGTTCAGCTCTAAGTTAATTAGTTTGATAGTTTCAAAAAGTTGATTTGCTTCTAAATATTGAAATTCTATGTCTGTAATTGAAATACCTAAATCAACTCTTCTAAGTATAAGATATAGAAAGCTTAAAGGAGATGAATTTTGATATTTAGTTGCCTGATACTTAGACTTGAGAAGAGAAAAATGTTGCACCTGAATTTCATGTTCGTCTTTACCCATAGAAAATAGTTTTTTTTACGAAAAATAACCGATAATTACTTATATTAACCAATTATCATTTCTAACAGAGGCATCCTAACTATTATAGCTATTCCTCTTTTTTTATCCTCCTAAAAACAAGGATACTTCAGACCTAAACTTTTGGGTGAAATACACCCACACAGACAAAATACCCGCACTCGAAATATTTAATTATCTCACCTAAGCTGATCTTAATTAATTTTTTAGATATTCTCTAGCCCAAGCATATTTCCTGTCATCTTTTTTCAGTAGATATTCTATAATTTCTTTTCGCTTATTATTGTTGCTAGTATCTTGAACTAATCGCTTAATTTCTCGATCAATGTCTTTTATATAAGCTCCTCTTTTTCGCGCCTCTTCAAACCAATAATCTCCATCTTGATATTCTCCTAGAGCAAAACAAGTAGTCCCCAATAAAGTACAAGGATGATGACTTTTATAATCAATTTTATGAGCTTGTAAAGCCAGATTTTTGGCTTCATTTAAGTTGTAATTATCCCTAAAAGCACCACCTCTAGTTACAAGTATTCTAGCCTTAAGGTCTTGATCCTTTAATTTCTCTAAATTTACTTTACTTGTAATTTCTAATGCTTTTAATGGTTCCTCTGCTTTGCACCAATAACTACTAATTTTAGGAATTAGCCATTTATTTTTAGTTCTCTTAAATTCTTCCTCAAAAAAATCAGCCTCAATCTGATAATAAGTAATGGTAATATTGCTGCTAGGAGTTAGCAAATTCTCAGTTGTTAACTGAGTAAACATTAATTTGTCTAATTGCTCTCCTCGATCTAGTTTACTAAGAATATTGTAGAAAGGATCGAATTTTAATTTCCGGTCTGTAGCTACATATTTATCTTGGAGTCTTATCCAATCTGTTTCCAAATATTTGTCTTCAGCTACTTTAATAATTTTAGTCAAATTATATGACTTTAACCAATCAATATCTGCCTTTGTTAGCCGCTCAACTACCTCTATTTTTTGGAGAATTTTATACAAATTACTATCAGGTGATGAATCTTCAAATTCAGTCACTTTGTATTTTTCCTTGAGTCTAGTAAACTCTATTTTATATTTTTGTTTCTCCGCAATATAGTCTCTTTTTTGTTTTTGTTTCTCCGCAGAAGGCAATATTTCTTCCCCCTGCATACGTTTTCCAGTCATCACCATTTTTATTCCACCCGCAGGAGATAAAGTTATACTACGACGTTCTGTTTTAACTGGTTGTTTTTCTGCTAAAGCCAAATTATAGCGTCTGAGAATAGTTGCTAATACCAGTTTCATTTCAAACATAGCAAACGCTGCTCCAATGCAACGCCGATTACTACCGCCAAAAGGTAAAAATTCGTAAGCAGAATATTGACGTTCTAAAAATCGTTCTGGTTTAAATTTCTTTGGTTCAGGATACAAATCTTCTCGGTGATGAGTTAAATAAATACAGGGAACTAAACCAGTTCCCGCTGGGTATTCTTGACCCATTATTGTGATCGGCGATTTTGTTTCTCGTGGAGATGTAATCAATACCACTGGATAAATACGCAGGGATTCACTGCAAACTGCATTCAGATAGGGTAGTTTCATGATTTCCATTGGGTTGGTATCGTCCCCAATAGTTGCTAATTCTTGTAATAGCTTGTCATAAATTTCTGACTGATGGTGACTCCAGTAAAACGCCCAGGCTAAAGCAGTTGCAGTGGTTTCATGTCCTGCCAATAGTAATGTCATCAACTCATCCTGCAATTCTATATCGCTCATACCTTCCCCCGCTTCATCCCGTGCTAATAAAAGCATTGTCAAAATATCAGAACGTTCGGGGTCTAAATTTTGACGACGTTCAGAAATTTCTGCACACAGTAACTCGTAAATCTCTTCCCTTTCTTTGGTAAATTTTCCCCAGGGACTCCAAGTACCTAGACCTATTTGTAGAAACTCGAAAAATAACATACTTGCTTTCGCCGGAGAACTCAATGATTCCATAAGTGAACCCAAAAGTCGCTCTAATCTAGAGTACCTTTCTCCTTCATATAAACCGAAAACTGCTTGTAATATTACTTTTAAAGATATCTCTTGAGTAGATTTTCTCATCGAAAATACCCTATCCACTTGCCACTTGCTAGCTACCTGTTCAGTGATATTACAAATTAACTCTCCATAAGTTTGCATTCGTTCCCCATGAAAAGGTGGCATCAATAATTGACGTTGACGTTGATGAGGAGTACCATCTAATAATAATAATGAATAATCTCCCAAAAGTGGCTGCAAAAACTTATTACCAGAACCACACTCAAACTGTTTTGGGTTAGTCTTGAAAATTTCCTCAATGGCCTTGGGATGGCTGATAAATACCATTGGGTAATTCAAGTTTATTTCAAATGAGTCTCCATATTGCCTTGCACATTTTTCCATAAATGTCAAGGGTTCAGTCACCCATTGGAAGAGTTGAATCAAACGTGGAGCTTTTGGACCAGGCAATTGTGTCATAGTCATATTCTTAATAAGGAAGGGAACAGGGAATAGTTTTGACTATTTGTCACGGACAAATTTTCTGATAGTTAGGGTTTGCTGAAAAAGTATATATGGGTTAGGGTAGTCTTAAAAGTGAATGGCCATTTGCCATGAAGAATATAAAAGATTATTTATTATAGTGCAATACAGTTTCCTAGGAAATGCTGCACAAACAGATAATATCAAACCCGCTGGTTACGGTTCCCCATAAATTGGAGAATAAGGTTCTACCATTCCTAGTATGTAGAGGGTAAGGTTCCCGAAAAATTGGAGACCAAACCCCTATAGGAAATGAATTTTAACGATACTACCGGATTTGATATAATACCAAAACTCATAAGGTATCTACCTATAAGACTCATGTACTTTCCTTCCTTCTGCCTTCTTCCTCCTTCCTTCTTCCTTAACTAAAAGGAATTAACATCGATCCCCGAAGATGTTAAATTGTTCTTTAGCTAAAATAATTAAAGAGAAAAATATAGGAAAATTGCGATGACTGCAACAACCCCAAAACCAACCACAGTCCCAGATTTTTGCGAAGGTATCCAATACTTCGGAGAAGCTTGGCCTGATTTTGAGACCCACGGCCAAACACCAGCAATACCAGAAGGTAGTAAAGCGATCGCCTCACCAAGCGATCCGACTGGAGTATATCAAACCCTCCTCTACGCTGACGCTCTCCGTTATTTAATGCTACAAGTAACAGGCAGCAAAGCATCAGGACACCCAGGCGGTTTTGCTAGTCAAGCTGAAGCTTATGCAGCTTTAGTAATGTTAGGCTATAAAAACATTCTCACAGAAGTCGGACACCACGCCCCCGGATTTTATAGCGCCGTATTTCTAGATCGCTCCCTAGAAGATATGGAAATCTTCACAGTCCAACAAATGCGTAGTCGCTTCCGGGAAATGCACGGACTCCTCGGACACCTATCCGGTTATATCCCTGGGTTGCTCAACCCCGCTGGTCCACTAGGTCAAGGGCAACATTTCGCCATGGCAGCAGCATTATTACATCGCGATACCCTATTTCCTTTCACCATGGGAGACGGTGGCATGGGAGAACCCTATCCAGTCAGCAGTATGATGCACTTTAACACTGCCTATCCTGATGTCACTAACTTTTTACCAGTATTAGTGTGGAATGGTTATAGTCAAGAACACCATAGCATGGTTTCCACTAAAACCAGTGCAGAAATGATTGCTTATTGGAAAGGCAACGGTTTTGCTGAAGTCATCTTAGTAGATGCTAAAGATTTCGACGACAAAAACCAACCAGGAGACTATGTTGATAGCAGCGCCTTCTCCTTAGAAAAACGTTTGGAGTTTACCAAAGCAGTATTAGAAAATATTGACAAAGCTGCAAAATCTGCACTCGGTGGCAAACTCACCATTTTTATTATCAAACAACTCAAAGGTGCAGGGGTTCATGCTAGGGGTTCTAAGTCTCATAACCTTTATCCCAAAGACACCCTCGACAGTCCCCAAATTATAAATGCTCTCCAAGAACGCGCCCTACCAGTAGCAGCTTGGGAGTTAGTACGACAAAATTGCGAACGTGCTGGTGGCGGCCCTGCTGCTAAAACTGTTGTCACTGAATTTGAGTACCCACTAGCAGACTTAGGTGAACTACCTTTAGAAGAATATGCTGTTGGTGGCGATCGTAAAGTTGCCACAACTGCAATGGGAGAATTAATAGCTTATGTTGGTCAAAAAGACCCTCATTTCCTAGTTACCAATGCAGATGGTAACGCTGCATCAGGTATTAATAATATTAACCAAGCATTGAAAATTATTCACCCCACCACAGATGACATTTATTTCCAGGGTCCCAAAGGTCAGGTCTACGAACCTTTGAGCGAAGATGCTTGTGCTGGTATGGCAGCGGGTTTAGCATTAATGGGAGCGCGGACAGTTTGGTGTTCTTATGAATCTTTTGCGATTAACGGTGTACCTATTTGGCAAACTGTTACCCAAGCAATGGCAGAATTACGTCATGCTACTCCTTCCACTATTACCTTATTTACTGCCGGAGCATTAGAACAGGGGCGCAATGGTTGGACGCACCAACGTCCGGAAATTGAAGCTTATTTTGCAGCGATGCTCCGGAATGGAAATGTGTTCGCTCTGTTCCCACCCGATGCGAATAGTATTCAAGTTTGTTATGACTGGGCGTTGACTACTAAAAATAAAGGTGTTACTATTACTGCTAGTAAGTCGCCTTTACCTATTAGAACTACTTTTGAACAAGCAAGACAAGGGTTGCAGGATG
>NZ_JAYKGW010000073.1:0-21499 GCF_035285525.1 Okeania sp.
CACGATTACATCCACATGGGTAAAAGGCCAAAAGCCTAAGATTATCTAGGAGCCTATTGCGGTGAAAGTCGCACGATAGGTTCTGAAGGAGAGGTGCGAGGGATAATACCCTCCATCGACTCTAACAGATGAATAACTATTCACCCATACTAGCTTATAACCAAAAAATAAGCACAATAACCTCCCCTATTAAAGGGATAAAACAATAAACTTCAGTATTTCCAGCCCCCGACTTTGGCTAGAGGTACTGATAACTGATAACTGATAACTGATAACTGAAATGCGGTTCTCCAAAATCCTCATAGCCAACCGAGGCGAAATAGCCCTACGCATTCTCCGCACCTGCGAAGAAATGGGCATAGCCACCATTGCCGTCCACTCAACCATAGACCACCAAGCCCTTCATGTCCAACTAGCAGACGAAGCAGTTTGCATTGGTGAACCCACCAGTAGCAAAAGCTACCTCAATATTCCCAACATCATCTCGGCAGCTCTGACTCGCGATGCTTCTGCCATCCATCCAGGTTATGGATTTCTGGCCGAAAATGCCCGATTTGCCGAAATCTGTGCTGACCATGATATTGCCTTTATTGGTCCATCACCAGAAGGTATGAGGGCGATGGGGGACAAATCTACAGCCAAAGAAACTATGCAAAAAGCTGGAGTTCCCACAGTCCCAGGAAGTGATGGTCTTCTCAAAGACGAAAAAGAAGCAATGGCGATCGCCGCCAAAATTGGCTTTCCGGTAATGATTAAAGCTACTGCTGGAGGTGGAGGACGAGGGATGAGACTGGTACGCCAAGTGGAGGACCTCTCCAAATTATTTCAAGCCGCCCAAGGAGAAGCAGAAGCAGCTTTTGGCAACCCAGGAGTTTACATAGAAAAATTTATTGAACGTCCCCGTCATATAGAATTTCAAATCTTGGCAGACAGTTACGGTAATGTGATTCATTTGGGAGAAAGAGATTGTTCCATTCAACGTCGCCATCAAAAGTTGCTGGAAGAAGCTCCAAGTCCAGCATTAAATCCTAAACTTCGACAAAAAATGGGTGAAGCAGCGGTCAAGGCAGCCAAGTCTATCAATTATGTTGGTGCTGGTACGGTGGAGTTTCTCTTAGATCATTCTGGTCAATTCTATTTTATGGAAATGAATACCAGGATTCAAGTAGAACATCCTGTCACAGAAGTAATTACAGGACTTGATTTAATTGCTGAACAAATTAAAATTGCCCAAGGGGAAAAATTAAAATTAACCCAAAAACAGGTCAACTTTAATGGTCATGCTATAGAATGTAGAATTAATGCGGAAGACCCAGACCACAATTTTCGCCCCAACCCAGGTCGTATTAGTGGATACTTACCACCAGGAGGTCCGGGAGTTAGAATGGATTCTCATGTTTATACAGATTATGAGATTCCACCTTATTATGATTCTTTGATTGGTAAGTTAATAGTCTGGGGACACGACCGTCCTACTGCTATTCAGAGAATGAAACGCGCTCTTCGAGAATGTGCAGTGACAGGAGTTCCTACTACTATAGGTTTTCATCAAAGAATTTTAGAAACTTCTGAATTTCTTGATGGAGAAGTCTATACCAATTTTATTGAAAATGTGATGAATCAACAAAGAAAGTGATTATAACATAATTTGGCAAAAAGTTTGGTTAAATTATGTTATGAGTTAACTAGGGCTGGCTGATTAAATGTCAAAGCTTTTAGCTTTTTTTGTAAAACAAATTTCCTGGTTTTGAGCTTCTTTTAGTTTCAAAATAGTAAATTTTTGACCCTAACCATCAGAAAATTTGGCTGTAGCAGATATTCTCAACTATTCCCTATTCCTTATTCCCTATTACCAGTATTAGACTTTTTCAGAAGCCTATAATTATAACATGATTGGGCAAGAGGTTTGGTTAAATTATGTTATAAGTTAACTATGGCGGGCTTATTAAAGATGAAAGCCTTTACAGATAAACCTTTTCGCGTTTTTAGGTAGGTAAAAAGTACCAGCTTTTAAGTCTTGAAAGCTAAAAAATCTAGGATTTACGGTTCCCGAAAAATCAGCTAATTGTGGGAGAAAATCCAGGGATAACTCTTCCTCCTACCTCTTATGTGATTTCCATTTCTCCTGGATTGCCGGATTGCTGGATTCTGACTCCTCCCCCTACCACTCATATTTTCCATACGCAAACCATAACTAGGACTAGCTGATTAAATCTCAAAGTTTTTAAGTAGGTAGACAAAATTATTTGTATATCTGGACTGACGCAAAGGTACTATCTATAGCTATAGAGTTCAAAAACTATTGTGCCATAGTTTTAAGCGCTATATGTAGCGTCACTGCGTAAGTCCTATGTATTTTAAATGTTGTCTATCCTTTGATATCTCTATGACCGCAGAGCCATCAAAAATCCACAATTAATTCTGTCTAGGTACTTACAAATAAAGGTTTTAGCTTTTGTATGTCAAAAAAATTTCTTGGTTTTTAACCCTTGTAGTTTCAAAATGCTAAAATTTTGACCCTAACCATCAGAAAATTTGGCTGTAGCAGATATTCTCAACTATTCCCAGTTAAGCGTTCCCTGTTCCCTATTACCAAAAAATTAGGTATAAAGCCTCACCTGTTAAGGGGATCAAAAAGTGGTCGTTTTCGGCCAATAGCCGACATTAAACCCTGGGCGACATGAAAAGCGGAGCTTCCCTGGGGGAAACGTTTCCCGCTTTTGCAGAGTCACTCCGAAGTACGCCATATCCAATCGACCAAGAGAAATGTTTAAATCAGTATTTCAAGCCTTCGACTTTTTGAGTCGAAGGTTCACTCTCTACTGATAACTGATAACTGATAACAACTACATTATCATTGTTAACAAACCTTGCTGACCTAAAAGCATTTCTCGCAGTAAACTGAAAATACCTACCCAAATAATTGGGCTAATATCTACTCCTCCCAAAGGAGGCACAATTTTTCTCGTGGGAGCTAAGAATGGTTCTGTCGGCCAAAAAATCAAATTAAATGGAAATTGACGAATATTTACCTGGGGATACCATGTCAGAACAATTCGGAAGATAAACAGGAAAGTCATTAATCCCAGGATAATGCCTAGAGTCCAATTAACTAATGTCAAATAGTTCATAAAATCTAGTAAAAATTAACTTTTGTAAATAAAATCAATAAATATTCATTGTATTGCAAATTATTAAACCAGACTAATATTCTGAAAACTTGAAACTGAATCTATATTTTATAATTACTAGGGTTTGCTGATGGAAGTCTTTTTTTTAAAGGCAGAGAGTTTAGGCAAAGGGAAGATGCCAATTAATGATAGATTAATATTGAGAATAAAAAGAAATCAATTTTTGTAACAAAGGGTAATAATTTATGACTCCTTCCTTATCAAACTTCTTATTGAGTCTGTTGGCCGGAACTTTAATTGTAGTAATTCCAGCTACAGTTTTTCTGATATTCGTCAGCCAAAAAGACAAAGTTACTCGTTCCTAGACTCAAAGGTTGATTACCATTAACCTAGAAAACTTTCTTCTATAAAATGGTAAAAATGGTAGTGGTATACAAGTAGTGATATTTGGATAAGAAGGTTAAGTAGGAGTCCGAAAGTATTCTTTTGATACCTAAAGTTTAAATATTTTTCTTCTACCTATTCCTTTCCTCAATTCTAAATCACTACCTTTATTGCAAACCTCAGCTAAAGTAAAGGGGAGACATCGATCAAACTGTCCAACCCCGACAAACTGAGGTTTTTTTGTTAGATTAAGTAAAGATTCTTAACCAAAACAGCTAACTTGTGACTGACTAGGAGATTTATAATGGTAAATTTAGGATTTGGGTTTCAGGCTTTAAT
Source organism: Okeania sp. (assembly GCF_035285525.1). Lineage (GTDB taxonomy): Bacteria > Cyanobacteriota > Cyanobacteriia > Cyanobacteriales > Microcoleaceae > Trichodesmium. The sequence continues at coordinate 3,855 of NZ_JAYKGW010000073.1, forward strand.
GGGAGTAATTCTAGCCTTATCTGGGGCTGGCCTCTACTTTTTACGCACATGGCGTCCAAAATTAGCCAGAGATCATGATATTTTCTTTGCCGCAATTGGTCTATTATCTGGAGGTATATTAATATTTCAAGGCTGGCGACTAGACCCAATTTTAGCTTTTGGTCAGTTCTTATTAACTGGTACTACTATATTTTTTGCAGCAGAAGCCATAAGTTTAAGGGGACTAACAACTCAGCAAGCTAGAGAACGTACACCTGTGGTAGATGAAGAACGCTCAGTTAGTTCTGTTTATAGTTATGCAGAAACAGAGTTTGACGAACTAGAACCTTATGAGGAATATCCTACCAAACGTCGGATCAGAGGAAGTGAAGATTATCGTTCGTCTAAAGCAGATTATTATGAAGATGAATACCGTCGTCCTCCTAGTCGTAGAAGTAATTATGATAGATCGGAAAAATTACGCAAGCGTGGTACTCGTCCAGAAGATTATCCAAGGTCATCTGAAGATTGGGAAACTCCTGTAGAGTCAGAAAATAGACGACCTCGCTCTCGTAGTCGGGATAATTTTAGAGATGAGAATGTTCAGGATAATAGATCATCTCGTTATAATAGTCGATATAGTCAGGAAACTGCAACTGATGAAGAAAGAGGATATCGTAGTCGAGGTGGTCGTTCTACTTCTATAGAAGGTTCCTCAGAAGAAAGACTTCCTAGAACTAGGAAAGTTCCTCCTTCTGAAGCATCATCTTCTGGTAGAGAAGTAACTCCTACAGAATATGTGGAGTATACTCCTATGGACTCTGCTGATTCTGATGTTGATAATTCTAAAAACTATTAATACCAGTGGGGATGATGTAGAGATAGTTATTTTTATTAGGTATTTTATTGCCAGAGTTAAAGATAAAAATTTCTAGTTTTTTCATTTCTTTGAGATATAGATATAACTGTGAAAAATTAAAATACTTTACTGCACTGCTGCTAATTATGAGTTACTAAAAAGATAGATTATATATAAGAATCATCTTTTATTCGTTTCGGAAATAAATATTATTTTCCCTTTTTGGAAGATGATTTTATTCAAATTACAACCTGATCTAGTGTAATAAAAACTTATTTTATATAATAGCTTAAGCTTATTTTCCAGCAATTAACAATGAAAAATTAATAATTAATAATTACCCATTTTTAAAAGAAGGGGATTGGCTAAAAGGAAAATTTTTTATTTATCCCTTTAAGGCTTTAAATCTGAATTGTTGAATGAATAATTATTGACTATAAACTCTTGATTATTGATTATTAACTATTAATTATTAATTGTTTGGTAATACTATTGTCAGCATTTCATGCGGAATGCTTACATACTTTTTTTTTCACCCTTAGTTAAGTTAAGACGCATTTAAAATGTGTCTTAGCAAGTCAAAAGTAATAAGAATAAAATTCTTAACTAGGGTTTGTCTATGGAAAGTCTTTTTGCTCTTGGTAGGGAGTATGTAGGGAAGTTGCATGCCAGGTCTTTACAGAATTAGGATTTACGGCAGTTCTAGAAGAGGTGGTCATTCATATACAATTACTGCTTAGTTTTTTGATCATAATATTACCTAAAAAAAGAGGTATAAAGCCTGCCTTGGTTCGGGGATGAAAAAATTTTAACTTAGTATTTCAAGTCTCCGAACTTAGTTGGAGGTTAACTGATAACTGATAACTGATAACTGAAATGACCCCGTTTAAGCTCACTTTTTCTTCTCCATTAACCGAAAAGCTGGTACTTTTACGGTTCCCAATAAATGAGTACCTAAAATTATTCAAACTTTTATTGAATAGTGCTTTGATATTTAATCAGCAGAGCAATAACTAGAGTTTGCTGAAAAGGTCTTTTTCTTAAGGTAGGGAGGTAGTCTTTATAATATTCCCCTTGATTTTTGTGCCTCACGTTATCCCAAAATACTTACTTTTTGAGCTTTTTCCAGGTAAGCATTTAGCTGTTAGCGTTCACCTTTCAGCAAACTTTATCTAAGATGAATGCTTAATTTTTCAGAGCTAAAAAGACTCTTTTTTTCTGTCAATACTTTTAGACTTAATCAGCAGAGCAATAACTAGGTACACAAAAAATATATAGTTTAAATACAAAACAGTTGATAACTAAAAAAAATAGCAATCTAATATTACATATTAAATTCTACAAGCAAAAATGAATGTCAAACTTTTGGCGAAAGCTACATCAGGAATATTAATAGTAGCAATAGGAGTAGGTGTAAATTTTACTAACTTTTCTGGTGTCAATGCTCAAATAAAACCAGATCAAACCATAAAAAATCGGGACAAAAACCCAACACAATTAAGACTTGCTCTTAGTATAGAAGAAAAAACTAATATTAGTGTTTATCAAAAAGCAAGTCAAGCCGTAGTCTCTATAGATACAGATAAAACCAACGGTAGTGGTACAATTATTTCTCCTGATGGAATGGTATTAACTAATGCTCATGTCGTATCCCAAGGTGGTACAGTACAAATTACTTTAGCAGATGGAAGAAAACTTCAAGCAGATGTTATAGGCTTTGGTGAACAAGATTTAGATTTAGCAGTTCTCAAAATTAGAGGAGAAACCAACCTTCCCACAATTAGAATAGCTCTTCCTGGTAATACAAAAGTAGGTCAACGAGCTTTTGCTATAGGTAACCCTTTTGGTAGATTTCAAGGTACTCTTACTGTAGGAATAGTTAGTCGCATAGATGAAGAAAGAGGCTTGATCCAAACAGATGCAGCTATTAATCCTGGTAACTCTGGGGGGCCATTATTGAATAGTGATGGAGAACTTATTGGTGTTAATACTGCTATATTTACTCGTGGTCGATTGACTGGTAACATTGGTATTGGTTTTGCCATATCTATAGATAGAGTCCCAGAATTTATCAAAGCGGTTCGTGAAGGACGAGCGCCTTTAGTTACTCAACAGCAAACTGGAATATTTAATGAACAGCTTGCTCAACAATTAGACTTTGATGCTTTAATAAAAGTAAAAGGTAATTTAGATAGAGAATCTAATGTATTACCTGTTGATAATAGTTACTATGATCTTTACGCTTTTAAAGGTAGAGCAGGTCAAAAAATTTCTATTGATATGAGCAGTAATCAAATAGATTCTTATTTAATTTTATTAGACTCAAAGGATCAACAGTTAGCTCAAGATGATGATAGTGGTGGTGAGAAAAACGCCAGAATTATAATTACATTACCAGAGGATGGAACCTATAAGTTATTAGCAAATTCTTATGAAGCAGGAGAGTCAGGAGAGTATGAGTTAAAAATTGAGAAAATTTTACCTAGAATTAGACATTTTTTTGAGCGATAAAGAAAAAGCTATTTTATAGATAAATATATATTTCCCACAAAGAAAGAGGGATTAGGCAGTAGCAAGAAAAATTTGATGATTTCTTGTATAAAAGAAAGATCAACAGTCAGCTTTTAGCTATTTCCTAAAGAATGAATATATACTCTATCTCATCAAGGTCAATTTTTTTTTAAAACTTTTAATTCTCCTTAAATTTATCAATGGGGAAATTTTGAATGACTACCTCTTTAACAACCCCCCTAAATCCTATACTCTTATATATACCATTTCTCAAAAACTTTTCTACATTTCATTGAGCCGGGTAGGGAGGGACGTTAGCATTTTTGTTATACAACCTCCTTACAGGAGTAAGGGAGTGGGGAAGAAGTAAACATAAGAAAAATAAACATTAACTTAGCTAAAATTGCTATGCAAAGTAATTCGGTTTGTGCTAGTTATTTGATAATTGATGTATTGCCCAAGCATAGCAATAATACATGGTAATTGGTATTAACTAATCCCTAATCCCTAACCCAACCAAAAAAGACTTTCCATAGGCAAAACCTAATTAATAATTATTTTTGATTATTTCCGACTATCCTAGTAGGTTAGTTGCAGTATTTAAGTATATATTTGAGGTAATTAATGCGTCAATTAAAGTTTTGGGCGATCGCTCCTTTTGGTTTATTAACTATTCTGGGAAGACCTTCATTCCCACCTTCAGTTTTACCTGAACAGGTAATTGTCAGCTCTAACTATGTAAATGAAATTTCAACTAAGTCGAAAATTTTAGCTCAAGGTACTTCACTTCCTGAAGAAAGTCCATCATTAGAAAGTACCCCCACTCCAGAGGAGAGTTCATCACCAGAAATTATATCTACTCCAGAAGCAACCCCATTGCCAGAAACTACTCCTGCCTCGGAGGAGAGTCCATCAGCAGAAAATACTCCACCCACCCAAGAACAAAATATAATTTTACAGCAAGAGGGAACACTTAGTGATGGTGACTTAGTGCTAGACTCTGATGAAAGTGTTTACGATGAACATAATTTTGAAGGTACAGAAGATCAAGTAGTAATTGTCACCTTAGAGAGTTCTGATTTTGATACTTATTTAGCAGTCTTTAGTCCCTCTGGTGAACTACTTGGAGAACATGATGATATAAGTGAGAAAAATACCAACTCTGAACTAACTATTACTTTACCAGTTACAGGTAAATATCGTGTAATAGTTAACTCTTTTGATAAAACAGGTAGGGGAAAGTATAATCTACAAGTAATCGAATCAGGAGGAACATCAAACTAATAGCTATGGAGGAAGTTAACCAGCTGTTGGAATTTTTTTTGTCGGAATATTCCTTAAATAGCTATCAGTTAAAATCTCTATGTTTAATTTTTTTACACCGAGGATAACTTCTTCTTCCCTTCCTGGGGTAAAGATTATAATCAGTATATAACAATCTTAAAATAGATTGTTAAGATTATGATTCTAGAGGGTTTGGTTTCCACACCCTAGCAAAAGTGGGATTGGGAAACCAAATCTTTACAGTCTTCTTCCATAAGTCATCTAAGAATACTATATCATTGTAGGATATAGTTTAGCGAAATTTGGCTTAGTAATCTTCTAGCTCAAGGAAAGTAGTGTTTAATAATTAATAATTAATAATTAACAATTAACAATTAATCATAACTTACCAAATAATTAAATAATTCCCGCCTTGAAGCCTCCCCTTGAAAGGGAAAAAAAATAAATTTTTTCCTTTTATTCAATTTATTCAATCCTATTCCTTTTAGGGCTATGCTTTATAAACATCTTTCTTAACATAAAACTTGGGCATTATCTACAAGTTATGTGTAAGTTTGGGAGTGGCTTTTTAGGAGAAAATTGCATGAAAAAACACATTTTTTGGCAATCGCTTAAGTTTTTTTTACTTAGCTACTATGATTTTTTCGACCTGTCTTTCCCTTTCCGTATCTCTCACTCCCCACAAAAGTTTCAGGAGTTCCTTATAAAGGATAGCTTTTAGGGAAAAGTAATTATCAATTATCCATTATTGAAACAGAGACCCTAGATATAGTATAGTACCTTTGTGTAAGTCCTGAATTAATAATTAGGATTGGCTGAAAAAGTCTGTTGGTGAAAGTAGGAAATGGGCAATGGGTCTGGGGCAATAGTTACAGGGGTTAATTTTTCTACATTTTTCTAAGTTTTGTGAGGAAAAATCCAGAGTTTTAAAGATTAACTTGGTAATTTTTTGGTACTTTATTGTGAACCGAAAAAGCCTTGAAGCTTTATCTATAAAAGATTTTATATTTAACCAGCAAGCCCTAATTAATAATTACTTATTCTTATCAAGAAGAAGATTGACTAAAAGGATTTTTTTGTCTTTGTTCTGCATCAATGGAGAGGCTTTATACCTTAATTTTTCGGTAAGTGTATGGTCAGGTTTTAACTCCATATCATAGACTTTGAAAAATGAAAACTAAGGTCTTAAGTCTACCTGCAAGACTAAAAAGAAAAAGTAATGTTGTGGATACTTGGCATTTTATTAATCGCCATAAAGTTATCTGAAACAACTTAAGGATTACTAAAATAATAAGTCAAGCTAGATTTTTTTTAGCGCCAACCTAGCCAAGAAAATAAATCTTGATGAGTAAATAATTCTAATAATAATAAAATAACAAATCCTAGCATAGCAAATCTCCCATTTATTTGTTCTGCATAAGTGTTCCAACCAAAAGCTGGTTCAGTTATCTTGGGAGTTGTGACTTTTTCTGTATTTTCTGATGTAGATGAAGAAGTAGAGTTTTCTGACATAATTATTGATAGAGTTTTTGATATTATATCATATATTTTTTAATTCTACTTAGGTAAATCAATAGTATGTAAAATCTTTACCGAAAAAACTTCATAAAATTTGGTGAAACCTATGGTAAGGAAGATAGGAATGATATCAAATCTGCTAGCTATGGTTCCCGATAAATCGGAGTAATATAAGAAACCGGGTTTGTTGGAGGTTAATGTTGGTATTTTAAGGCATTTGATACCAACTCGATTTCTATGCTTTTTTATATTGATACTATCAAATTTGATATGATAAATAGAGTTACTTATGGAAAGTCTTTTTGCTGGGATAGGAAGTAGGAAAGTAATTTTTTTGCTCAACTCTTGTTTTGCCGAAAATACTAAAATTTTAAGCATAAAGATTTGAAATCTAGGTACTTTTTCAATATATAAAAAAGCTAAAACCTTTATTTGTAAATACTTTTATATTTAATCAACAAACCCTAAATAGTTGGGAAGATTAATAAAGCACTTTCCGTTCTGATGAGGTACAAAATTTTGGTTCAAGGAAACACTTATACCAATTCTCAAAAACTTTTATACATTTGATTGAGCAGGGGAGTAAGGGAGTGGGGGAGAAGTAAATATCAGAAAAATTAATAGTAAATTAACTGAAATTGGCAAAAAATGATTTGGTTTGTGCTAATTATTTGATAACTGAAGTATTCATCAAGTATAGCAATAATGCATGGAAATTGGTATTAAATAAGTTGGCTAAGTAAGGAATAAATAGGGTTTGCTGATTAAATCTGCAAGCATTGGCAGATAATTTTTTTGCGCTTTTTAAGTATTAAAAAAGTGCCAGCTTTTACCTCCCTCAGGTTGAAAAAGTTATAATTTTTTTGCTTATACTTGAGGTGAAAAATTAACAGACTATTCTTCTGAATCCCTCTTTTAAACTCCCGGTAAATTATGACTTCTGTAAGTCGCCAATCCGACGGATACCCTACCTGACTCCTGACTCCTACCCATAAAAAAAAGACTTTTTCAGAAAGCCCTAAATTAAAGAAGAGAAACAACTATACCTCATAAACTTTGCGAGTTGCTATATTGATAACTCACATACTTAAAATTTTCTGTAAAAGAGTTTACACTTATCGAAAAATTAAGCTATAAACCCTCTCCATATCCAATCGACCAAGAAAAGAAAAAAAATCTTTTAGCCAATCCTCTTCTTGAGCAGAAAAGGTAATAATTAGTAATTAGTAATTAGTAATTAATGATTAATTGTTGAACATACTTCAGTCGATTTATTATCCAAACTTTTTACTGATTCAATGAGCGATCGCACAGTTGCAGTTCCCTCAGAAGGTTCAAAAGTAAAAGGAAACTTACCCTTGACTAACATTCTTAATCCTAAAGGTCCTAAACTAAATAAACCTTGAATATCTCGAAAATAGTTACCAACTACTTGAATACCAAATTTTCTTTCATCTATCCAACCCCCATCCTTAACCAAATCAATTAATACTTTTCGGTGGCGAATAGAACGACTGGTTTGTTGGTCCTGACGAGCGAGAACTTCTTGTTTAATTTTACCTATTTGTTCCATAGGTGCAACTTCCATTGGGCAAACAGAATTACAATAATAACAACGTGTACAACCCCAAACTCCAGAAGTATCAAGATTATATTTTTCTAATCTTTTTTCAGTTTGGTCGTCTCGCGAATCTGTCACCATTCTGTAAGCTTTAGCTAAAGCGTGTGGTCCAACAAAATCTGGATTAACTTCACGAGCATTACACTCAGAATAACAAGCTCCACAGAGAATACAATTACCTGTTTGATTAAGTTTATTTCTTTCTGCGGGAGTCTGTAAAAATTCTCGTTCGGGAATATTTCGTGCTTCTGTACTTACATAAGGTTCGACTGCTTCTAGATTTTGCCAAAAGCTATTCATATCTACTACTAAATCTTTAATTATTGGCATATTTCCCATAGGAGAAATAGTTATTTCTGGGATAGATTTGGTAACAGTATTGGTTGTAGAATTGTTATAGTTACAATCGGCTATTTTTTCTAATCTAGCTAATTCATTTCTAATATTTTCTTTGCAAGCTAAAGCTGAACGACCATTGATTCGCATTCCACAACTACCACAGATAGTATTGCGACAATTTTTCCTAAAAGCTAGAGTTCCATCTTGCTCCCATTTTATCCGGTTGAGACAATCTAAAATTGTATTTCCTGGCTCAACTTCTAGAGTATAAGTTTGAAGTTTAGGCTGAGTATTTTGATTCTGCCTAATAATATTAAATTTAACTTGCATTAGTGACAATTTGAGTGATATTTTCTATTAGTTTAGTTGTAAGCATTCAGGAGTAATCTATCAGATATTAACTTATTATTTTATTTTTTAAGAAGAAATTAATTTTCAAGGAAAATTAAAAGTTTAACTAGAAAAAGGGTGCATCTCATACTTTGCCAAAATACTTTTTTCTTCCATACCTATTCTTTTCAAACCTGTTCCCAGTTAAGTGTTCTCTTTTTTCTAAGACGGTAAGTTGTGGGCTTTATTCAGGTATTGAGATGTACCCGATAAAAAGGTCATTAGTTCATCTTAATTAAGTTAAGCTCAGATCTATTTAAAATGCTTTTGAGTAATTTAGAATCCAGAATCCATAACTCATAAGCAATAAGGTTTACATTCTTAACTAGACATAGAAAAAATATGCGCTTTAAATGCTTAAGGGCTTATTGCATTAGTTAGGGTTTGCTGATTAAATATCCCTCGCATTTCATAGATAAAGGTTTGAAAAACTTTAGGTTCTGAAAAATTACCAAAAAAAGAGGTATAAAGCCTCCTCTGGTTCGGGGATGAAAAAATTTTAACTCAGTATTTCCAGCCTCCGAATTTAGTCAGAGGTTCACTCTCTATTAATAACTTATAACTGAAATGATCAGTTTTTCAGTTGATGGAGAGAAAAAAATGATAATTAATTTTGGAGTAATTATGGCAGAAAAATTAAGGGGAGATTATGAATGACAATCTCTTCTACAATAATACTTCTAAATCCTAATTCTGTAAGGACGTTGCATACAACGTCCCTACTCTCTACCCTAACCATCAGAATTTTGAGCGCCAACCCTAGTTAGTTTCAACTCCTTTCTTGAAAAGCCCGGTCTTATTGCTCAGAGCTGATAGCTAGTAGTTGAATCCTTACAATATAGTTGTATTTTTAACAAATAATTTAGGATAACTACCAAATAAACAGTACCAAATTTATAATAGTAAAAGAAAGCAAATACAACAAACAATTAGATATTCTACTAACTAGACTAAATAATTAGATTTAAGCATAATGAGTAATGATATTATACCTCAATTGCCAAAAGCCCCTTTATCCCGTCGGGCCGCTGCATTTAGTATAGATACTATAGTAGTTTGGTTTCTTTGTACCATAATTAGCAATAATTGGTTCACCTTTATTGTATTTTTTGTGGTATTTTGGATGGCTATACGAGTTTTATTGGCCTACAAAAACCAAGGTCAGAGTATAGGACACTTCGCTCTAGATATGAAAGTTTTGGATACTAGATACGAAAGAATTCCTGGTATCCTAGAATTGTCAAAGCGAGAAGGAATTTTAGCATTAGCTGGTTCATTGGCCATGCTAGGGATGAGTAATCTGACATCTGGAAATGCTGCTGTTTTACTATTAATAATTCCCTTATTTTTAGACTTTACAGTAGCTTTGGTAGATATTGAAAGGCATCAACAAGCTTTTCACGATAGAATATCCCAGACAATAGTAGTGGGAACTATGCGTGGTTACTCTCTAGATATTAAACTTAAATGGTTACTTGACGAAGCCAAGGGTTATATGAGAAAATGATAATTTGTGTTTAAGAATATTGGAAAATTGAAATATGGCTAAAGGAGTAAGAATTATTATCACACTAGAGTGTACAGAGTGTAGAAGTAATTCTAATAAACGTTCACAAGGTGTTTCTAGGTATACCAGCACTAAAAATCGTAGGAATACAACAGCAAGATTAGAGTTGAAAAAATTCTGTACTCATTGTAATAAACATACAGTTCATAAAGAAATTAAGTAAAAATATACTGAGTATTTAAGAAGAGTAAACAGCTCAAAGGTAAACTAAAGATAACTAACAAAATAACTAAACAAATAATTAGCTATGGCAAACTACTACCGGAAAAGAGTATCACCAATTAAACCAGGAGAACCTATCGACTACAAAGATGTCGAGTTGCTAAAAAAATATATTACTGAAAGAGGAAAAATTCTGCCAAGAAGAATTACAGGTTTAACATGTAAACAGCAAAAAGAACTGACAAAAAGCATTAAAAGAGCCAGATCAGTGGCATTGTTGCCTTATGTCAATAAAGAGACCTAAGTTTTATTAATGGATAATTGATAATTACCTCTCCCTTTTAGAGCTATGCTTTATAAACATCTTTCTTAACATAAAAGTTAAAGAAGAGAGAAGTTATGAATTTGCCATGCAATAGGTATTCTGGAAGAGTAAACGTATTTAATTAGAGGCTTTTCTAGCCCCACCCATATCCCCAACCCTTATCAAGAGGGTTTCAGGAAATCCTGATCTTAAGGATAGTCTTGATTAGGGAGAGAATTGAGTAAAAGAAAAAAACTTATTTTCTTCCCCTTGGAAAGGGAGACTTTTAAGCTTGATTATCTAATTATTAATTATTAATTTTTCGGTAAGATTTGAGATATGGGAAGAATAATGATAATGTATTTGTAGTTTGGGTGTATTGTCTATAATAGGTATACTCTGTAGAGATTTAAACACCAGTATAAATTTTTTGACAGATGCAGTTGCCGAAATCTATGCTCTTCCTGCACCGAAAAACCATGAATGCCTATGGATGAGTAATCGGCGACGGCTTTATTAACAGCAGTTAGAGACTTTGTATGGAACGTCCATACCCCCATTAATTTGTCACGTTATGTGACGCTTTGTATAAGTTTGATAGAGCAGTCTTGTTAAGTTGGTCAGCTCTTGCAATAAATAGCTACCCTAGCAATCCTAAATCTGCTCTGGAAAATTTCTATCGCAGTTAATTTTAATTTTAAGTCATCTAGGAAATTTCATATATTGCCAATTTAAAATACTCTACTACAATCCCAGTTATTGAACCGTGGATAAATGTCAGAGAAAAAGAATCTTAAAGTTAAAATTGTAGCAAAAACCATAACCTAAATAAAGCTAAAGAAAACTTATACCTTAATAAATTAAGACAAAGTGGAGAAGGGAAAATTAATAGAATTTAGATTACATGGAGAGCGGCGACTAGCTGTGACAGAACGTCCTGACGGTAAAAAAAACTGGGTCGTGGTAGAAGCAAGTGGTAAATCTAACAGTATACCACCAAAACAAATAAGTTATGAAGTAACAGGAGAAAGTTACAAGTCATCAGAAATTCCCAAATTTCTTCAGGAAGTAGAAAAATATCTAGATCCTTCTAGTTTAGAAGTAGCATGGGAGTTGCTAGTAGAAGAATCAGAAACAGTAAATCCTGAAGAAATGGCACTACTACTATTTTCAGAACAAACACCAAGTCAATGTTACGCAGCCCATATATTATTATCAGATGATAAACTCTACTTTAAGCAAAAAGGCGATCACTACGAACCTCGGCCTGTAACTCAAGTAGAAGAAATTAAACATCAACAAGAAGTCCAAAAACAACGAAAACAAGAACTAGAAAACTTTTTATTGCGGGTAAATAACCGACTGACAGGAGAAAAGGTAGAGTGGCAACAAAGCGATTATAATCGCCTAGATACGATAGAAAAATTTGCTACTCATGGAGAAGAAACTTCTTATCGCAGTCAGGCCATGGAGACCTTGGCTATTCTAGAATTACCAGAAACTCCCGAAGCAGCATTTAAACTATTAGTGGATTTAGGTATATGGACCGAGCATGAAAACTTACATCTCCGACGTAGCCAAATTCCCACACATTTTTCTACCAAGGTATTAGAAGTGGCCAAAAGTCGCCTGCATTCTCTCCCACCAGATCCAGATACAAATCGTTTGGACTTAACCCATCTTAAAGTCTATACTATTGACGATGAAAGCACTCAAGAAATAGATGATGGTCTGAGTATAGAATTTTTAGAAGAGGATAAACAAAGGATATGGGTACATATTGCTGACCCAACTCGCCTACTTATTCCTGGAGATGAGTTAGACCTAGAAGCAAGGCGTAGAACTACTACTTTATATTTACCTACTGGTATGGTTCCCATGTTTCCCTCAGAGTTGGCAACGGGACCAATGAGTTTGATTCAGGGGCAAAATTGTAGCGCTTTGAGTTTTGGAATCATTTTAGATGAAACTGGGGCAGTTATAGATTATACAATTCATCCTACTTTAATTAAGCCAACTTACCGTTTGACTTATGATGATGTAGATGAAATGCTACAATTAAAGATTAAACTAGAACCAGAAATTCATGCTCTGAATGATTGGGCTAAACAAAGGTTTAAGTGGCGACAATCACAAGGCTCGATTAGTATTTATATGCCGGAGTCGGTGATTAAGGTGAAAAATGAAGGTGAAGAAATTACGGTAGAGTTGTTGGATGATTCACCATCAAGACAGCTAGTTGCGGAGATGATGATTATGGCAGGGGAAGTGGGGGCAAAGTATGGTCAAGAACATAATCTGCCTTTACCTTATCGTAGTCAACCTCAACCAGAACTCCCTCCAGAGTCAGAACTAATGTTATTGCCTGCTGGACCAGTTCGTTCGACTGCTATGCGTCGATGTATGCCAAAAAGTGAAATGGGTACTATTCCGGCTCGTCATGCTAGTTTGGCTTTGGAAACTTATGTTCAGGTTACTTCTCCGATTAGGCGTTATAGCGATCTATTGGCTCATTTTCAGATTAAGGCTCATCTTCGAGGAGACCCGTTACCTTTTACTCAAGACAAAATGCAAGAAATGGTGATGAGTTTAGTTCCAGCAGTGAAGGAAGCTTCTAGTGTGGAAAGGTTTACTAACCGTTATTGGGGGTTGGAATATTTACGGCGGAACTCGGATGAGGTTTGGCAAGCTCTGATTATTCGGTGGTTGAAGGAGGAGATTAATTTAGGGTTGGTTTTGTTAGAAGAGTTGGGGTTAGAGTTGGCGATGCGGTTTGGTAGGTCAGTTGAGGTGGGCGATCGCTTGGAGGTAAAGGTTGCTTATGCTGACCCTCGTAAGGATGAGATTGTATTTCAGGAAGTAATTACAACTGTAGCGGAATGAATAAAATTAGGGAGTAGGGGGTAGGGTTCAATAATTAATAATTAATAGTTAATAATGACCTCTTCTGATCAATAAGAGGATTAGCTAAAAGCAAATTTTTTCTTTTTTATCCATGAATGGAGAGTCTTGATAATCTAATTAATTTTTCGGTAAAGTTTGGAGTAAGCTAGAATTTGATACCATAATCTGTTATTCTTAAGCTAACAATTTTTTATAAATAAGCTAGTCAGTTGTGATACCAATTTTTAAAAATATATCTTGAATTTCTAAAAACTCTACTGCTTACTTCCCATACTTAAGATTTGACAATTAAAATGCCTCTTGGACAAAAAAAAAGATACAGCAGATTCTAAGTATATGAAGTATAGAACTTATTTCAGATGAGGTTTAGCAAGCTTTGATTATTCGGTGGTTGAAAGAGGAGATTAATTTAGGGTTGGTTTTGTTAGAAGAGTTGGGGTTAGAGTTGGCGATGCGGTTTGGTAGGTCAGTTGAGGTGGGCGATCGCTTGGAGGTAAAGGTTACTTATGCTGACCCTCGTAAGGATGAGATTGTATTTCAGGAAGTAATTACGACTGTAGCAGAATAAATAAAATTAGGGAGCAGGACTTAGAGGTAAAGTTTAGAGTAAGCTATAATTTTTCTATCTGTCTGTAAGGTAACAAGTTGTTATTTATAACTTGACCAGTTTTTACACTGATTTTAAAAAGGATATGTTAATTTCTAAAAACCCTACTTCCTACTTCTCATAATGGAAAGATGACTTTTACTTTTGACCAGACATATTATCGAGATTTATTACTTAAATTTACTCCAAAAGCTATAGAAACAGAACTAGAATATGAAGCATATTTGGCAGTATTAGAAGAACTGACTTTTTTGAAAAATCTCACCCAGGAAGAAAAAGCTCTATAATAAATTGTTAGTTTTATGAATAGAAAACTATGAAACTGAAAATTATCCGGTGGCATCGGTAGAAGCTTAGGAAATTTTACACCATTTAATTGCAGCAAGTGGAATTAGTCAACAAGATTTAGTAGGAATTATTAGTTCTGATGAAGTAGTTTCTCAGGTTATGGATGGTAAAATTTATTTCAATAACTGGCAGTCAAAAGCTCTAGCAGATTATTTCTAAATCTCTCCAACTATTTTTCAAAAATAGGTCTTATTAATGATTGATAATAAAAACTATATTTAAAATATCATATCCGGTTAATTAGATGTGGGTTGGGTTGAGGAACGTAGCTTACTTCTGTGCAGGAGTAACCCAACAAAAATCTTTCTCCCCTGCTACCCTACTTCCTAATACACTATTAGTTTTAGGTGAAACAGTTCAGTAGTGGGCAAACAAAGTTAAAATGGTGCATTATTAGTTTCAGACTCTGTAGGGGGGGTTACGGTTCCCGAAAAATCACAGGTAAGTTAACGAGTTTTTCAAGTAAGTCAGCTAAACCCGCCCCTCCATGATATCACGCACCTTCCTAGGGGCGGGTTTATGTAAACTTTAGAGTAAGCATAAAAATTTCTGCTAAAACCCGCCCCTACCCCATGCACTATTTTTCAAAAATAGGTCATTTCAATTAAGTTTTAAAGCATTCATTGCTGCTTTAATTAAATGGAAAAAACGAGGTTGAGAAACATCGACTTGTTTAGCATAATTTCGGCTTTTTCCTAATAAACCAAATTTCTTTCCCTGTTGAATAGCTAATACTTCACCACGGGAATTTCTAATTCTTAATTCCTTTGTATTTCCTGTTTGATAAAGACTGCAAGTGTAAGGGCGATCGCTATAAGAAAATTCTGCTTTTTGAGGTTGGTTAGATGATTTTTGCTGAGGAGAAATTTCTATAGGTAAACGTAAACCAACTAATTCTAATTGAATATTTGTTTGAAAATTCCAAGTATTTTCTTTTAACTGATAAGCAATATCGACTAATTGAGGTAAAGGAAAATAATCTCCCCAACGCCAAGCAATTCCTTGCATTTCTTTTTCTCCTTTAATTAAGGTTAATTTTAGATGACCTTTCCCGACAATTTTTTGTTGAATAATTCGGACATTTCGAGTGTAAAAAATAGGAGATTTATTTTCAATTCCACAGGGATGAAGTAAATCTATTTGCCGAAATAAGTCATAATTAAGTTCTGGAAATTCTGCTTCAGCATCAATAGTAATTAACGGTTTTAAATGATTAATTTCTAAACATTGATGAGCAAATTCTCTCAAACGGGAACGAAATTTATCTAAGTTTTCTCCAGGCAAAGAAAAACCGCCTGCTGCTTTATGACCGCCATATTTTCCTAATAATTTATCACAAAATTGTAGCGCTTCAAAAACATTAAATTCTGGAATACCACGAGCAGAACCCCGGATAGTATTTTCTTGCTCCTCATAACTCCCAATAAAAACAGGTACTCCATAACGTTCCACCAACCGGGAAGCAACAATACCAATAACTCCATGATGCCATCCCGGTTGTACCACTACCAATACCCTTTCTTGCTGTAAACTTATCTGACTTTTCTCACACCAAGCGATCGCCTGTTCTTCGATTTCTAAACATAATTCTTGTCGTCGTTGATTAATTTCTTGACACTGTTTCGCTCTTGCTTCTGCTATTTCTTTATCGTCCGTCGTTAAAAGTTCAATTACAATTTGTGGATCGGCAATACGTCCCACTGCGTTGATACGGGGACCGAGACGAAACCCAATATCATCAGGTTTCAGCGATTTTTGATTATTGGTTTGTTTTGAATTTTCTTGCTCTTGCGCTTTAACATCAGATACTTGAATTAATGCTTTGACTCCCGCTAACTGAGACTTGGGTAAAAATTGTAAACCTCTTTTCACCCAACGACGATTAACTCCAGTTAAGGGTGCTAAATCAGCAATAGTACCAAGAGTAAATAATTCTAACAGAGGTTTAATTAAACCTTCCATTTTTCCCAGACGTTTTGCCAAAGATACTGCCAAAATATAAGCAACTCCCACACCTGCAACACCACGATAGGGAGAATTTTCTGAGATTAATTTAGGGTTGAGAATAGCATTAGCAGGTGGTAGATTAGGTGGAATATCGTGGTGATCCGTAATAATAACATTTAAACCAAGTTCGCGAGCAATGGTAATAGGTTGATGAGCAGCAATACCATTATCTACAGTCAGAATAAGACTAACTCCTTCTTGGTGAAACTCTTCAACAATGCGTTGGTTAATACCATAACCTTCCTGCATCCGACTGGGAATAGCATAGTCAACTTTTGCGCCCAGGTGTTTGAGACTACGCAATAATAAAGCAGTGCTAGTCATGCCATCTGCATCATAGTCGCCACAGATAGAAATTTTTTGCCCTTGGGAAATTGTAGTTTCTAATAAATTTAAACTAATATCTAAGTCAGGAAATTCTTCTATTGGAGAAGGTAATTTTATTGACTCAGGGTTTATAAATGCTTGTGCTTTTTCTATAGTAGAAATGTCACGGTTAATTAGTGCTTGAGCTATTAAAGGTAATATGTTTAAACTTGTAGATAATTGTTTAGTTTTTTCTGGTTCTGCTGGATGTATTACCCATCTTTGATTAGGTAATTTTTTCTGTTTAGTTTGGTGATTAGATTTATTTTGCACAATATTTTTTAATTTAAAAAGTTAATAATTTGTTGAAGGAAAATAATATTATATTAGCAAAAAAATATTAAATTAGAAATCCAAAGTCAAACTATTTGTTAACTTTATTTTTCTATTACATTAGCAAATTCTTATTTTCTTTGTTCTCTATTCTTTATTCCCCTTATATTACTTTTGCCACAAAGATGGTACTACTTCATCCAAAAACCACTCCCAAAATTCTCTTCTTTTTAAATCATCTTCAATACCTTTTTCCCAAGTTGCACCTCCACAGTATGCTGCACTTGCAAAAAAACAGAAAGGTTTTTACTATCACAAAACTCTTCTATTTTTTTGTATATTTTTAGACGTTCTGAGGCTGACAGTTTTCTTCTTGTAGTAAAACTAGAGCGAGATTTTTTCATAACTTGTTTGATTGATATTTGTATAAAAAAAATCTGTTCTTTTTTTTAGTTTCTTTTCTTCTACTTCACCTTTTACAAATCTTTCTATAAGTGCCAAGAAATCTCTAGCAGAATTATCAGTAAAATCACAATAATCCCAAATATTTAAAACTTTCCCAGCACAAGTAAGTTCTAATTTTGCTATAAGATAGTTAAAATCATT
>NZ_JAYKGW010000074.1:0-5814 GCF_035285525.1 Okeania sp.
ATCCATTTTTTAGCATTCAGTTTATCAAGTTTATTTACAAAAAAGGATTAATTTTTTATGATTATCAACAAAATAAATGGTTGTTTGATTTATCAGAAATAAAAATTTTGGCAGGGAGTGGGGATGTGGTGGAGTTGATGGCTGCTGAAATTAAAAAATTACCATTAGAAACTCAAGAATTATTAAAATTAGCAGCTTGTATTAGTAATCAGTTTGACTTAGAAACTCTCTCAGTTGTATCAGAGAGATCTATTTCAGAAACGGCTTTGTTTTTGTGGAATGCTTTATCAGAAGGATTGATTTTGCCAGCAGATGAAGCTTACAAATTTTATCAGGGAGAACACTATGATAATTTGCCAGAAATAACAAATATAGAAACACCGATTTATCATTTTCTCCACGACCGAGTACAACAGGCAGCTTATAGTCTAATTCCGGAACAAAATAAGCAAGAAACTCATTTAAAAATTGGCAGACTCTTATTGAAAAATACCGCGAATGAGGAATTAGAAGAAAAAATATTTGAAATTGTAAATCAATTGAATTATGGTGTGGAATTAATTACAGAAAAAGATGCTAGGGAAGAGTTGGCAAGTTTAAATTTAAGAGCGGGAACTAAAGCTAAAATATCTACTGCTTATCAAACAGCAATATCTTATTTACAGACAGGAATAAACTTATTAACTGAAAATAGTTGGCAAACCCAATATCAATTAACATTGGCATTACATGAAGAAGCAGTAGAAACTAACTACTTAAATGGTGACTTTGCAGAAATGGATAAATTAGTCGATATTGTATTAGAAAAAGCTAATAATATCTTGGAGAAAATGAAAGTTTATGAAACCAAAATACAAGCTTACATTACTATGACTAAACTCCAAGAAGCTTTAACTATAGGTTTATCTGTTTTGTCACTTCTTGGTATGATCTTTCCGACAAATATAACTGAATCGTATATTAAAGAATACTTGCAAAACACTGAAGCTAACTTGAGGGAAAAAAATATCTCTGAGTTGATTAATTTACCACTGTTGGAAGAGCCAGAAAAGTTAGCAGTTCTTCGCATTTTATCATCACTTTTTTCGATTGTATTTGTTTCTAATCCGGCATTATTGCCATTGATAATATGTAAGCAAATAAATCTATCTTTAAATTCGGGAATATCTACGTTTTTTGCTTTTGCTTGTACCGCCTATGGTTTTCTCTTGTGTACTATAGAACAAGATATTGATACTGGATATCAGTTTGGTAGACTTGCCTGCGAGCTATTAGAAAAATTTAATAGTAAAGACCAGAAAACAAAAATATTTCAATTTACTTACACTGGAATTGAATATAGAAAAATTCATGTTCAACAAACTTTTCCTCATTTGCTAGAAGCTTATAAAATAGGTTTAGAAACGGGAGATTTAGAATATGCTGCTTATAGTATTCTTCATTACTGTGGTTATTCTTACTTGGCAGGTATATCTCTAGATCAACTACAGCAAGAAATAGAAAATTATAGTAATTCTCTAAAGCAGCTTAAACAAGAAAATAATTATTATTATAATCAGATTTATTATCAAGTTGTGTTGAATTTACTAGGCTATGAAGAAAATCCTGAATTGTTATCAGGTAAAGCTTTTAATGAGGAAAAATTTATTCCTTTCTATGAAAATATTAAGGACCGCTATGGTTTATTTCAAATCTACTTCAATAAATTAATTCTCTCTTATTTATTGGGAAATTTTCAGCAATCAAAAGATTATGTCGCGCGAGCAGAAGAATATGTTGAGGGTGGTGTCACGGGGTTCTTTTATTTTCCAGTATATTGTTTTTATAGTTCCCTAGCTTTACTAGCTTTTTACCCTAATTCAAAAGTTGCAGAACTAGATAAAATCCTAGAAAAAGTAACAGCTTATGGCGAAAAAATGAAATTCTGGGCACAACACGCACCCACAAATTATTCCCATAAATACTATTTAATAGAAGCAGAAAAACAAAGAATATTAGGAAATAAAATAGCAGCTATCGAAGCTTACGAACAAGCGATCGCTCTCGCTACAGAAAATAAATACATTCAAGAAGCAGCTTTAGCAAACGAACTGTCTGCCAAATTTTATCTAGACTGGGGGAAAACCAAAATTGCTCAGACCTACATGATCGAAGCATACTATAGATATCTTGACTGGGGAGCAGTTGCTAAAATCAAAGATTTGGAAAAACGCTACCCACAACTACTCGCTCCAGTATTACTTAGCTCCGATGAAAACGCAAACGCGATCGGTAGAAATATTAGCTATTCTTATACCTCTAGCAGCAAAAGTGAAAATAGTCTAGACTTAGCAACTGTACTCAAAGTTTCTCAAACACTTTCTGGAGAAGTAAAGTTAGAAGGTTTGCTCTCTACTTTAATGGAACTGATGATGGAAAATGCGGGGGCACAAAAATGCGCTCTTATTCTCCTGCAAGAGCAACAGTTAATATTGGAAGCAATGACTTCTGTTGTTGGTACAGCTATCCCTAGCGATCCTAATCAATATCTCCAAAATTTCCAGCGCCCTCAAATACCCGTTTCCAGAACTCAAGAGTTACCCCAAACGTTAATTAATTATGTCTGGCGAACTGAAAAATTTCAAGTATTTGATGATGTCACCACAGAAACAATATGGATAAATGACCCTTATTTTCAACGACAGCAACCTAAATCTATATTATGTACTCCAATTATTAAACAAGGTAAAATTATAGGGATTATCTACTTAGAAAATAATTTAACAACAGGTGCATTTACTTCGGAAAGACTAGAGCTATTAGAAATGATTACTACCCAAGTAGCTATTTCTTTAGAAAATGCTTTTCTTTACAATACTTTAGAACAAAAAGTCGAGCGACGTACCCAACAATTAAACGAAAAAAATCAAGCTTTAGCTCAAACTTTAGAAGAGTTAAATGAAAAAAATCAAGCTTTAGCTCAAACTTTAGAAGAATTAAAAAAGACTCAAACTCAACTCATTCAAACGGAAAAAATGTCATCTTTAGGACAGTTAGTTGCTGGAGTTGCTCACGAAATTAATAATCCAGTTAACTTTATTTATGGCAATATAGATTATGCTCAAGAATATGCTCAAGATTTATTAGATGTCATTAATATTTATCAGGAAAATTATCCCGAACCTGTTAATGAAGTCAAAGATATTTTAGAAGATGTGGAGTTAGATTTTTTAGTTGAAGATTTGCCCAAAACATTAAATTCGATGAAAGTAGGAGCTGAACGAATTAAAAAAATTGTTCAATCTCTACGGAATTTTTCTCGTCTGGATGAATCAGAAGTTAAAAATGTAGATATACATGAAGGAATAGATTCTACTTTGATGATTCTCCAAAATTATCTCAAAGGTAGACCTAATGAATTAGAAATTAAAGTTATTAAAAATTACGGTCAATTACCTAAGGTTAAATGTTATCCTGGAGAACTAAATCAGGTATTTATGAATATTATTGGTAATGCTCTTGATGCACTAGAGAATATAAGAGATAAAAATAGTAATTCTTTTCCTCAAATTACTATTACTACAGAAATAGAAGCAGAAAAATTTATGATAATTCGGATTGCTGATAATGGTATGGGTATAAGTGAGGAGGTGCAACAGCGGATGTTTGATCCTTTTTATACGACAAAAAAAGTAGGGAAAGGTACGGGGTTAGGTTTAGCCATTAGTTATCAAATTGTGGTGGAACATCATCAAGGAAATTTAGAATGTATTTCTACTCCCGGAAAAGGTTCAGAATTTGTAATTTCTATTCCTGTTTGAAGGAAGAAGCTAGAATAAATCAGAAACAAGAAAGAGAGAATAAACTTTTAATCAAAAACCATAAACTATAGAAATAATTATCTCAAATTTGAAGTAAGAAGAAAGAGAGAATAAACCTTTAATAAAAAAGGAGCAACGATAGAAATAACTATCTTAAATTAATTGGAGCAGCTACTTTTAAGCATTTTTGACATCTACCTTTTTATAGATGTAACCCACTTCCTGGGTTCAAAAAACTCTTGTAGTATTTTTGTGATAGAAATATGGGTAATAAATGATTAAATAAACCTTTTAGTCGAAAATATATTGTAGTATCATAACGATATTTGCTATACTTGAGTTGTCTACTTCTAAATACTGTATTTTTAACATAATTTTATTGTTAAATAAACTGTATAATTTCTCTGGTTATTTTTGTTACTATAGCAATCATAAATAGGTTGTGATACTAAATCCGGTTTACATTGGAAGTTTATTATCAAGGTAAAATAGAAAGCAGAAAGAAGAGTTAGAAAGATTTAGACAAAGTAGCTTTTAATAACCGGATTTAGTATGACAAATCAAAAAGTAAATAAAAAAACTGTAACTCCTACCTGTTCCCTCTGTGGGTACACATTCCGCAAGGGTTTTATCGTTGTCGCGGGGTCTAACCGTTTGCGTCTGTTGCCGACGCTGGATGAGACCGCTGTTAAGCATTCCCTATAGTATCACTGAAATAGGATTGTTATAAAATACATTATCTATAAATAAAATTAACTGATGCAGATGCAGATGCAGAAAATTCTTAATTATCAACTTCTAGAAAAAATTTACGCTAGCGATCGCACAATTGTTTATCGTGCTTATGCAGAATCATACGAAAAATTAGTCATCCTGAAACTACCAAATTATCCCTATCCTAATTTTAAACAGTTAACCCAATATCGCAACGCTTATGCACTTGTAAAAAACTTTAATTTTCCTGGGGTAGTAAAAATGCTAACTCTGGAAAAATTTGAGCAACGTTTAATGTTAGTAATGGAAGATTTTGGTGGTATATCTCTACAAAAGTACATCAGAGACCAAAATCTTTCTAACCTGATAAATGGAATAGATATAAGTCAATTTTTCCACATAGCTATCCAAATAATTAATACTTTAGAAAAATTACACCAAAATCAGATTATTCATAAAGATATTAAACCCCAAAATATTATTATTAATCCTCAAACCAAGGAAATTCAACTAATAGATTTTAGTACCACAACAAAGCTACCCAAAGAGACAGCCGAAATACGGAATCAAAATACTATAGAAGGGACTCTAACTTATATTTCACCAGAACAAACAGGCAGAATGAATAGAGGTATTGATTATCGGAGTGATTTTTACTCATTAGGAATTACATTTTATCAATTATTAACTGGGCAACTTCCTTTTATTTCAGAAGACCCTATGGAATTAGTTCATTTTCATATTGCCCGTCAACCACAATCTCTGATAGAATTGAATCCCCAAATACCAGAAAATCTTAATTCTATAGTGTTGAAATTAATAGCCAAAATGCCAGAAGCTCGTTATCAAACAGCAGCCGGATTACGCTATGATTTAGAAAAATGTCAGTATGAGTGGGAAAATACTCAAAAAGTAACAGTATTTGAACTGGGAAAACAAGATAGTACCAACTACTTAATTATACCAGAAAAACTCTATGGAAGAAAGCAGGAAGTCAAAATATTACTGACAGCTTTTGACCGAATTTGTGATAGTTCCAAATCCCCAATAGAGTTAATGTTAGTGGGAGGATTTTCTGGGATTGGCAAATCAGTATTAGTGAATGAAATTCATAAACCTATAGTTGAGAAAAGAGGTTATTTTATTACTGGAAAATTTGACCAATTTAAGTGCAATATTCCCTTTTTAGCTTGGTTAAATGCTTTTGCCGAATTGATTAAACAAATCCTTAGTGAACCAGAAGCAAAATTACAGGCGATCGCTATTAAATTACAACAGGTATTAGGAGAAGAAGCACAAG
>NZ_JAYKGW010000075.1:0-6761 GCF_035285525.1 Okeania sp.
TGTCCTCTCTCAACCTGACTTCAGGCTCCAGACTAGCAGATTCAAAAGTTACGGTTTCTGGTAGTTGTTCCGTTAAAGTTACATCTGTAGCATTTCCGGGACCGTTATTAGTAACTTCAATGGTATAAGTTAAAGTTTCTCCCAGTTTGACAGGATCGGCAGAGTCCGATTTTCTAACTGATAAGTCTGCCGATTTTTGTTGTTTTTCTGGTATTAAGAGAAAGGCATGAGTTTCACCATTAAGGGAACCCGAACCGACAATTTCTCCTGCATCATTAATATCTCTTGCTACTTCCAAAGTCCAGTCAGAATCATCAGGTATTAATTCATTCAAATCGACAACCTCATTCGGATCTGACTGTTGATTGTTATTAGTATCTTCCCATAAAAAGGCTTTATTGTCAGACTCACCAACCACTTGAGTTAAATTATTAATCCCGAAGGCTCGACTAGCACTGGAACCTGTTGTTAAAGAACCTAAATCTTGGATACCCTTACTACTATCCCACAAAAAGGCTTTTTTACCAGATTGACCGACCACTTCACCTCGGTTATTAATAGACCAAGCTTGAGTATTCGATGCACCATCCAAACTACCAAGGTCTAATGCTGCATTAATCGTGCCTTCATTCCATAGAAAAGCATGAAAAACACCGCCAAAAACATCAGTGTAACCCACGATCTGGTCATTATCATTAATACTCGTTGCCCAACTATTATTGGGTAGAGGTGTATTCAGTGGAATCGCTTCACCATTTTCCCAACGAATACTATGAAAGTTGAAAGGTGGAACTTTAAAATAACCAACTATATCGCCATCGTTATTGATGCCAAAAGCAGAACGACTTGCCCCACTGAGGGTTTCCATACCATTTTCTTCATCCCAGACAAAAGCTTTTGGACTACTGGTTGGGGGTAAAAATCCCACAACCTGACCTCGATCGTTGATGTCACGAGCTTTACTTTCGGAACCTCTAATGTCTTGTATTTCCTCAGCATCTACCTCACCATTATCATTCTCGTCTGTAAAAATGAAAGCGCGAACTTCTCCACTAGATGTCTCTGCATCACCAACTACTTGCCCTTGATTATTAATTGCCCATGCTTTGCTTTCGGAACCTCCTAGAGTACCTAGATCGACTACTGTATAAGAGGTTGCTTGCTCAATCTCCACCAACTCCCCATCCAACCAAACAGTTGCCGAATCATCCTCAACTCTCAACTCCTCCAAATACTCCTGACTCAACACATCCCCACGCACCAAATGAGCAAAAATCGCACCTTCATCTCCCAACCCATCAACAGAATTTAATTTCCAATCCACCGCATGACCTATTTCCTCCAACAAAACAGTCGCAACAACCTCAACATTACCCCCATTTGCTGTTAAAAATTCCTGTGATAAATAAATCCTATTTTTGTCTCCGGCAAAAGCTCCATTTGCTCCATTAATTTCTGCTGACTCGCGAATTTCAATAGGAGGAATAAAACTCAAATCTCTTACCAACCAATCTGACTGTAAACCCAACGCATTTTGAGGATTAAAATTATTGCCAAAAGCCACAACCATTTTCTGTAGAAAATTGGTATGATTAGCAAATAACTGTAAATAATTTTCGGCTGTAGTTAAAGCCGATGCAACCGTTTGAGAAGTAGCATTTACTTGATTATTCATAATAGTTTCAACTCCTAAAAATAATTAGCAAGGGAATCACTTTTAACGGCGATTGAGTTTATTTACCTCTAAACTGAAACCGATCTCTTTAAGACATTATCCGGATAGTTATTACCACATTAAACAAAATAAAATTAATTGTCAACCTTTTTGAAAAAATTGATAATTTAGATTTTTTTTCCTTGAATACAAACAGCTTTACATTAGTTAGTTTAGCTGGATTATTAATGGGATAAAGGAATAAATTTATCTAAAAATTGTGGTGTTTAAGATTTGGAAATTATACAAAAAAAACTATGCAAAAAACTTGGTATTTATTGCATATTTTACATTTATTTTAAAATATTTAAACAATTTAATATTTATTAATAGTATTTAATTATTCTTTAGATACTGGTTGAATTTTAATAATTACAACATACTCGTAAACTTTTTTACCAATGGATAATTGACAATTAGAGATAGTTTTAATTATCCATTATTAATTGACAGTTTGACTAACTCATTAGAAAATAAGAATATTCCCAAATTTACTAATTCCTAATTTAGCCAAAAATATGATTAACAAACCGAAAATTATTGTTATAGATGACGATCCTACAGGTTCCCAAACTGTTCATAGTTGCCTACTCCTAACTAAGTGGGATGTAGAAACTCTAAAATTAGGATTACTTGACGAATCTCCCATATTTTTTATCCTCTCCAATACTCGCGCTCTCACTCCCGAACAAGCAGCAACTGTGACGCGAGAAGTTACACAAAATCTGACAGAAGCGATCGCTCAAACAAATATCCAAGATTTTCTGGTTGTCAGTCGTTCTGACTCTACTCTCAGAGGTCATTATCCCATAGAAACGGATGTTATTGCATCAGAGTTAGGTCAGTTTGATGCTCATTTCTTAGTTCCGGCATTTTTTGAAGGAGGGAGAGTCACCCGCAACAGTACCCACTATTTAATAATCAACGGTGTAGAAACCCCGGTTCACGAAACAGAATTTGCTAAAGATTCTGTATTTGGTTACACTTATAGTTATTTGCCTGATTATGTGGAGGAGAAAACTCAAGGTCAGATTAAAGCAGAAACCGTAGAAAGATTTACCCTGGAGGATATTCGTGTTGGGAGTTTAGAACGTTTATTGAAATTGACTAACAACCAATGTGGAGTCGTGGATGGAGAAACTCAAGCTGACTTAGATAGTTTTGCTAACGATCTATTGGCAGCAGCAAGTCAAGGTAAAAAGTTTCTGTTGCGCAGTGCTGCCAGTATTTTAACTTCTCTCGCAGCTTTAGGTTCTCAACCTGTAGCTGCGGACGAAATGAGACAATATGTCAGGAGTGGGAAACCAGGTGTAATTATTGTGGGTTCTCACGTTAAAAAGTCTACTCAACAGTTAGAAAGATTATTACAAGAATCTGATGTAGTTGGTGTAGAAGTAGATGTTTCTCATTTAGTTGCAGACTCTCCAGAGCAAAGAACAAATTTACTTAAGAATATTCTGGAAAAAGTTCATGGTGTTCATGGAGAAGGGAAAACACCTGTGGTTTATACCAGTCGCCAGGAGTTGACTTTTGAAAATGTCCAGGTGCGTTTAGAGTTTGGTGTCGCAGTATCAGAATTATTGATGGATATTGTTCGGGGATTGCCAGAGGATATCGGATTTTTAATTAGTAAAGGTGGCATCACTTCCAATGATACTCTGAGTAAAGGTTTAGCTTTAACTACAGCTCGGTTGTTAGGTCAGGTTTTGGCTGGTTGTTCTATGGTGCGGACTTCTGTCGATCATCCTCAGTTTCCTGAGTTACCTGTAGTGTTGTTTCCAGGGAATGTTGGGGATGTTGATGGGTTGGTGACAGTTTATCAGCGTTTGAATGGGAGCATTAACTAAAAGCAGGAAGTAGTAGGGTGCGTTAATAAAATTAGGACTTACGCACCAGACACTGTATGTAGCGTTAAAAACTATTGCACAATAGTTTTTGAACTTTATAGATAGTACCTTTGCGTAAGTCCTGAAAATGTAACGCACCGCGGATCCTAAATTTTTTGGTGCGTTAGCGCAGCGTAACGCAGCCTACTGGATTGTTGCGTCTAAAAATGTGCATTAGAGAAGACAACCTAGGGGCGGGTTTCACAAGTAGGGACGTTGCATAAGGGCCTCCCTACAACGAGTTTTCTGGGTTTGTCAGATCAACCCCCCATAAGATATGAGGGGGTCTCAGGGATTGATAACTGATAACTGATAACTGAAAAATATGAGTCATAAATTGCCAAAAATAGATACTTTCAATGATACAGTTAAAAGCGATCGCTCCTGATCAAAACCAGATTTAGGGAAAGCCAGAAACCAGTTTTTTCAAAAAACCGGGTTTCTTAAACACAAGACTTACACAAATTATCAATTAAAAAAGCCGATCACTGCCAACTTCTAGACTGGTTTACCCACAGAAGTTTCTAAACCTGAATCCTAAAGTCTGTGGCAGTAATATCCGACGCACCCTCTAATTTAGCAAACAAACCACCAGCACCTAAACCAGCTTTTTTACCATTATGGTTGTAGAATAGTTCACCACTCTCCTCATTGTAAACAATAAATGCTTTGCTGCTGGCAACTTCGGCAGCATCATCAACAACTGCAAATTCCCGTTTGCGACTGAAACCATTACCTTGAAGACTCTTGAGAACTTTAAAATGCGCTTTTGTCGAGAATAAGTTTGTCTTTACCCAATATGAAGTCGGTTATTTCATCGGTTTCTGTTTTGTTAAAATTAGCCAATATAAAAGAATCTCTACCTTTGCCACCTGTTAAGATGTCTTCCCCTTTACCACCGTTGAGTTTGTCTTTACCCTTGCCCCCAAGTAGGGTGTCGTCACCGTTTTTGCCCAACAGTTTGTCGTTACCACCTTTGCCATTTAGCACATCATCTAGCTGACTACCTCTGAGAGTATTTCTACGATTATTGCCATTTTTAGTAATGCCTTGGTTTGGGTGAGTTAAGGAGTCAATTATTTCCTCACCTGTAACATTATCTACAGTTTCGATGAAACCCTTCCCTGGTGTATTGGTTTTGTCGTCGGCAAAAAAATTTTTGATGGTGAGGTCTTCTTTGACATTGACTTGAGCATCTTGGTTGAGGTCGATAATTAAGTCTTTGCCTTTGCGTTCTACGCCAGTTGTACCTTTTGCTAAACCTTCCAGGGATATATCAGTTTCTTCTAATTCCAGGAAGTCGTTTCCTTGACTGTCTATAATTTGACTTCCTTGAGCAGTTTTAGGGTTTAGCTGATAGATATCGTTATCTGTACCACCGTTGAGTGTGTCTTTGCCACCCCCTCCGATGAGAGTATCGTCGCCACTGTATCCAATGACAATGTCGTCACCACTCTTGCCATCAAGGAGGTCATCCTGAGCCGTACCCTTTAATTTATTCTTTCTGTTATTTCCTACCTGAGTATTGCCACCAGGAAGGGGGTTGCTAACATCTTAACCAATTAATCTGAACAGGCCCAGAAGATGTATTTTGAAATAAATTAAGGGACGTTGGTAGTGTTTCCCCAGTATCACTAAACAAGTCTCCTTGGATACGTTCATCAAACATGACTGAAAATCCATTGCTTAGTTCTATATCTCCAACATTTCCAGAAAAGTTATCACTGACTCCAAAAATATCAATTTCATTACCATTTGTTGAAGCAATTAAAATTAATTTAGAATTATTAGGAACTTGGATTTCTTGGTTTAACAAAGTGGATAGATCGCCGGAACCAAGATTTATAAATTTAGGGAAGAAACCGCTATCCTTCATGCTCTTTGACAATTCCAAGATTTGCCTGGGTTACAGATATGGAAGATGGTATTGAAACTCCAGGTTTAAAGGATAAATTCTAGAACTGCGGTTGGAGGTGCAGTACCAGGAAATATACTAGGGTCAATATCACTACCTACCCCAAATGCGAGTCGCTCTTGATCATTCTGTTGAGCAGTTTTACCCGCAGAAAGATCGATAATATTGAGATTGCTATCACTAAATATCTGACTATTAAGAAGTTCCCCTGCAACAGAAGCGCCATTCATCAGTAACTTTGGGTCCTTAATATGCTCTAATCCAAAAGCATGACCAATTTCATGTGCCGTAACATTAGCAATAGCTAGTGCTATCTCATCTGCTGTTGCATTAGAAATATTTTTGGGAAATATAGCCCCACTGTCTTTACTAAAAATTGCATCTACAAAAACAAGAACAGAATCAGGGTCGTTGATCAAAAATTTACCATTGACCAGCAATTCATCTCGATTAAAAGCATCCGACCATGTTATCCCGAAATCTGGACTTGGGTTCTTAGAATCAAAAGGGCTATCTCCAATAAAAGCTCTGATAATTGGTCTATCCTCTGGTACAGTATCAGTTGCACGACCTAAAACTTTGACATTAGCTCCTATATCTGTAAAGACTTTTTGAACGCGGTCTACAATTTTATCCTGGATAGTTGATCAAGTAATATCAGAACGTCCTAAAATTTTGAAAGCATTTTTTGTATTACCAGACTATTTTGGTTGGATATGATAATAGTCAAATATTTGCTTTACTTCAGTAGGAAGAGGTAAAATCTGTGGATTAAAGTCTAAGAAAACAACTGCTTGCTGTCGAGCGCGAATTACACCTTCTGTAGTATCTGTTTTCGCCCAAAACGCAATATCTCCCCGATCGCGATTGTTGATGGGAACATAGATATTTAGCTCCTGAATACCTCCTTCTCAACCATCAATTGTATCACCTTCTTCTACAACCAGAGTAGGTCTGCTTACTGTAAAAGTATTCCCCGGAGCTGTGGAATTAAATGAAGCACGGCCAGAACCAAAGAAATTAAGACGGCTAGTATAAATTCCTTTGGAGATAACATCAGTACCATTAATATTAAGTGGCAAATCCTTTGCCATATAAGTAATAGTTACAGCTCGCTGAGGCTTTGTTGCATGAATGTTGCGATCGCAACTTCTCTTCTGGGAAGAAGTTAATTGGTGAATTAGAATTCTACTTTGTAACTTTCTGGCTGACAATTCTGTATCATACGATTAAGTATGGCACATTG
>NZ_JAYKGW010000076.1:0-21584 GCF_035285525.1 Okeania sp.
CACGATTACATCCACATGGGTAAAAGGCCAAAAGCCTAAGATTATCTAGGAGCCTATTGCGGTGAAAGTCGCACGATAGGTTCTGAAGGAGAGGTGCGAGGGATAATACCCTCCATCGACTCTAACAAGAAAAAATTACTCCAGCTCTCCTTAATATCAATGCTGTCAACCAAAGCTTAGTTGATAGTAAAATGATTGAAATAGATGGTTCCGTTAATAAAAGCAACTTAGGAGCAAATGCAATTCTGGCAGTTTCTCTAGCCACAGCTAAAGCAGCAGCTAATTCTGTTGGTATGCCATTATATCGCTATCTAGGTGGACCACAAGCTAATTTATTACCAGTTCCTCTAATGAATGTTATTAACGGAGGCGCTCATGCTGCTAATAACGTAGATATTCAAGAATTTATGATTGTACCTGTGGGTGCTAGTTCATTTAAAGAAGCATTGCGTTGGGGAGCGGAAGTATTTGCGACTCTTAGTGGAGTTTTAAAAGAGAAAGGTCTATTAGGTGGAGTTGGAGACGAAGGTGGTTATGCTCCTAACTTGGGGTCAAACCAAGAAGCATTAGATATTTTAATTGCAGCTATTGAAAAAACTGGTTATAAACCAGGAGAACAAATTGCTTTAGCGTTAGATGTAGCTGCTACAGAATTTTACCAAGATGGTAATTATATCTATGATGGAGCAACTCATTCTCCTAGTGAACTGATTGATTATTTAGCTAGTTTGGTTGACCAATATCCTATTGTGTCCATAGAAGATGGTTTACATGAAGAAGATTGGGAAAGTTGGGTCCAACTAACCCAAAAGTTAGGCAATAAAGTTCAATTAGTAGGAGATGACTTATTTGTTACTAATGCTTCTCGTCTGCAAAAAGGTATTGAGCAGGGTGCTGGTAACTCAATTTTGATTAAACTCAATCAAATAGGTTCCTTGACTGAAACTCTAGAAACAATTGATTTAGGAACTCGTAATGGTTATCGCTCAGTTATTAGTCACCGTTCCGGAGAAACAGAAGATACAACTATTGCTGATTTAGCCGTAGGAACTCGCGCAGGTCAGATTAAAACTGGTTCTCTTTGTCGTAGCGAACGGGTGGCCAAATATAACCGACTGTTGCGCATTGAAGATGAATTGGGCGATCTCGCTGTCTATGCAGGTGCAATAGGTTTAGGGCTAAAAGGTAAAAGTTAGGAGAAAACTAGCAAAAATCGACGTATAAGACTAAAAATAGTTAGGGATAGAAACTCAGATGTAGTAATTTCTGAGTTTCTTCCCATTTCTTAAGAATTAAGCCAAAATTTAAGTGTTGACTATAGTTAGTTTCTCAACTAATCTTAAGTAAGTTGAGTTTTTTGTATTTTCGATTATAGTAACGAAAATTTTTGATGATAGATAAAAATAAAGAGTGTTGGTAATTTTGGCTATGATTTTTTTTAAGTTTAGAAACCGGGTTTGTATTAGATGGCTGACTATGGGGACATTGTTATCCAACCAACTCGGTTTCTTATAGCACAAACCCATATTTCATATTTATATAGCAGTAGCAGTTTCGTTCAGAAGTAGCAAGTAAACATCGTATTTTTGTCTTATGTGGATGGAGCTTTGTATCTGTTTTATAAAGCATTATATAGTACCAGATGTGATAGTATAAGTTTAAGTAATTACAACTAGATTCGTTATCAACTAATATATGTCGATAATTACCAAAATTATTGTAGATGGATTTAGGAAGGAATGATGTAAGTTTGAGGAAGTTAAATTAAATATTTAGCTTAAAAAAGGTTGATTTTTTTGAGGGAGAGTCTTTATAATTAAGGCTTGAATATTTCGACCTCAACCCTTCTAGCTAAATATTCTTTTAAAGAACATACAGCTAGCAGAAATTAATTCAAACAAAAGTAGTTTTCAATAATTATAAAAAAGTTATGAACCAAGCAACAGAAACAAAGACTAATTATAGTTTTGACGCCATAAAAGAAGCTCATACTTTGTCTGGCGATCCTGAAAAGCTACAAGAATATTATGATCAATGGGCAGTAGCTTACGATGATGATGTATCTAGTGAAGAGTATATCGGCCCTAAGTACATTGTAGATATCTTAGGAAGTCTCAAAGGTGATAATGACTTGAAAGCAATGGATGGAAGTGATAAAAATATAAAAATCCTAGATGCAGGATGCGGTAAAGGTTTAGTGGGTACTGTCCTCAAAACCAAAGGTTATCATTATGTAGATGGATGCGATCTATCTGAAGGCATGGTAGAAAAAGCTCGTTCGAGAGGTGCTTATAATGTTCTGGAAATTCGAGAGGTGCTTATAATGTTCTGGAAAGTGGAATCGACCTTACTAAAATAAATGAGGTTTATGAAGACAAGCAATATGATGCTACAGTTTGTTGTGGGGTATTTACTTTAGGTCATGTGCCTCCAACTGCCTTATTAGAACTAATCCGGATTACCAAACCAGGTGGCTGGGTAGTAGTAAGCACCCGCAAGAGCTATTACGATAGCACGAATTTCCAAGAAGTTTGCGATCGCTACCAACAAGAAGGTAAAGTCAAATTGGTCAATCATGTCAAAGATGGTCCATATATTGCTGAAGAAGGGGCACATTATTGGGGATTTGTAGTTTGCTAATTAAACAACTATAATAAGCAAAAAGCAAAAGCTAGCTAACTAACCATAATATAGGTTTGGCGATCGCCTCCAGCTAGTTTGACCTTGGATGTTGATTCTAATAATTTTTTCACCCTTGAAAAGTTATGCAGCACTATTCCTAATTCTATCTATGAATAGGAGGTGGTTAATAGTGTTGTTCAGGTACTGTTTTTGGTTAGTCTTAGTATTTTTAAATTGCTCTTAATTATTTTCCTATAGGGCAAAAAAGTTAAACAGAAAAACTGATAGAATCAACTCCCTAGGTTTTACCAAAAAATTAACTATTTTCTATAAAAATAGAGTCAAGCAAAAATTAGCTAACTCTATAATTTTTGTTGCAGAAATAGGAAATATCAAATAGAAACTTGAACTATTATTAAAAATTAATTCTATGAAAAGTTTGCCAATTATCTCCTTATCAGAATTAGAAAAAGCTAGTCAACAAGAAATTAAAAAATTGTATGATGTCTGCGATGAACATGGTTTTTTCTATCTGAAAGAACATGGAGTTTCTTCAGAAATAGTTAATCAAACTATTGAAGCATCCCGGAAGTTTTTTGAACTACCTGAAGATGTTAAATTAAACTACCGTCAAGATATTCAAAAAGTTTATCCCAAAACTTGTAGAGGTTACGTTCCTTTGTATGGAGAATTTCTGAATAAAGAAATTGGATTTGACCCCAAACAAGTTTTTGATTTAGGTATAGAAAGACCCCTATCTGAAGAACCCTTTACAGGTCCGACAGTTATACCTGATGATAGTGTAGCTCCTGGTTTTGCCAGTTCTCATTATCAGCTACAAAATGAAATTATGACCAAGGTAACTCCTAAATTATTAAAAGGATTAGCTTTAGCTTTAGGATTAGAAGCCAGTTGGTTCGACAAATATTTTACAGAACCGACATTAATTCAGCGGACGATATATTATCCAGCAGGGACAGGAAAAGCAGGAAAACATACCGATAATGGCATATTTACAGTTTTAATTCAAGAATATTTTCCTGAGCCTTCTTTGAGGGTTCATACTAAAGAAGAATGGATAGATGCTCC
The DNA here is from genome assembly GCF_035285525.1 of Okeania sp. Taxonomy (GTDB): domain Bacteria; phylum Cyanobacteriota; class Cyanobacteriia; order Cyanobacteriales; family Microcoleaceae; genus Trichodesmium. Next base: position 3,712 of record NZ_JAYKGW010000076.1, read on the forward strand.
CTGTGTAGAAGATACGTTTGTGATTAATTTAGGGGATTTGTTACAAATGTGGACAAACAGATTATTTGTTAGTACACCCCATGAAGTAATTCATCGTAATTCTGAAGCAACTCGAATATCAATTCCCTTTTTTGTTTATCCGAATATTGATGCAATAATTGAACCATTTGGTACTACTGAAAAAATTAGTTCTAAGGAAGTAATGTTGAAGAATTTTGTATCAATTTGGGAAACTTATGAAGGAGCAGGTAGGGCAAAAGAATTAGTTTAATTGAGGTAAACATTCAGCTATCAGCTATTGTTTTGAGAGCTGATTTATCAAGTAAATATTAAGGCGCTGAAATACTTGCTATACTTAGGAGTTTTGTTAAGTAGATTGTTATTAATTGCTAAAAGCTAGGTAATATAATGCTTTTGGCGAAGTTTACAAATAACATCATATCCGGTAGCATCGGATTTTTCGGGCATCGTGCGTGAAAATCAAGGTGGAAATGGCATAAAAGCTTCTGCCTTCAGCATAGCTGCCTTCTGCCTTCCTTCGACCAAAGTCTAATTTTATATTTTATTTGTAGAGAAAAAATGTGAAATGAAAAACAAAGCTACAGTTGCTTATATTGGAACAGGTCACATGGGACGACCTATGATTTTTAAACTCTTAAAATTAGGGTATTCTGTGCAAGTTTATGATAAATATCCAGAAGCAGCTAAAACAGTGATTGAAGCAGGAGCGGTTTGGTGTAATAGTCCAAAAGAAGTTGCTCAGAATGCTGATATTGTAATCACTAATCTACCTTTAGCCCATCATATTACAGAGAACATATTAGGGGAAAATGGAGCTTTGGTTGGAATGAAAACTGGCTCGACTTGGATTGATTTTTCAACTACAGATTACCATAATACCAAGCATATTGCTGAAGAAGCTAGGAAAAAAGGTGTCTATAGTCTAGAAGTTCCCGTGAGTAATTTATCCCACATGGGGGTAGATTTTGGTAACATCAGTTTTTATGTTAGTGGAGATCGAGAGGGTTTTGACGCTAGTCAGGAAGTTTTGAATGACATAGGCAAAATATCCTTCTTCGTTATGAGTAAAATTGGCGAAGCACAGGCTGTAAAGCTTTTGACTAATTTACTGTGTTATACTGCTATAGTAGTTTTGGGGGAAGTGCTGGCGATCGCTAAAACCCATGATATTCCCTTAGATTGGATGTGGGAGTTTATGAAGGCATCCAAAGCTAATAGTTTTGCCGCAGAACAAATTTCTCCATTTATCTTTGATGGCAGTTACGACTATTCCTGTAGTTTGGAGATTGCAGCTAAGGATAGTGATTTAACTGTGAAATTAGCTGAAGAGTTCAATTTGCCTTTACCTATAGGGAGAATTATTAAGGATAGATATCAGCAAGCTGGAGAGGCATATAAATTCTCTGAAAATTATATCATTGTGACTAAATTAGTTGAAGATGAGAATAACTTAGATTTAAGAATACCAAGATTTACAGCACCTTCCCCTTATGGTTTAAATCGGAACTATGTTTATTCTAATAAGTTTGTTAAAGATGATTTTGGTCGGATCAAACCTTATCCCTATCAATTCAACTATGATAGACCTGAGCAAAAATTACAAGAACCCTTAGAAGAAATTGCTCAAACTTTGACAGAGTTGATGGCTTATGTCAATTACTTGGTTTTACAGGAGTCTTATAAATTAGGTCAGAATATAGGATTAAGTCAAGATTTATTAGTTAAAGTTATTCGCTGGGGTTGTGGAAGTAGTTGGGTTTCTGATAATGAAAATTCCTATCAACCTAATGATGAAATAATCGCCAAATTTAAAGACTATAACTTTGAGCAAAAAGTTAAGACTCCCGCTATCAATAAAATAATTTCTGTGTTAGAAAAATGAGATAAATCAAGAAATTTCATAAATGACAAAATAGAGAGATTTTAAACTAAACAGAACTTACACAAACCAAGCAAGAAACCAGCTTTATTCCGGTAACTCTTGTTTTTTAAACCAGGAAATTTCTTTGATAAAGCAGGTTTCTGTGTACGTCTTACTAAAGTAAACTAAGCAGGATTTAAAACAATGAAAAAAATATTAGCTTTGTGGGCAGTACCACGGTCAACTTCCACTGCATTTGAGCGTATGATGCGAGAAAGAGGAGATTTTGCCGTACATGATGAACCTTTTGGAAAATCTTTTTACTACTCCGAAGAACGTTGTGATACAACTCGTTATCCAGATATAAAACCAGATCCCCAATACAATTTTAGTTGTATTTTGGAAAAATTAAAGCAAGAAAATGAACAGCAACCAGTTTTTATTAAAGATATGAGTTACCAGGTTGAACCTGTAGCTAATCAAGAGTTTTTGTCTAATTTTAATAATAGTTTTCTGATTAGAAATCCAGAAAAAATGTTGCCTTCTCTTTTTAATAATTGGTCTGATTTTACTTTAGAAGAAACTGGATATGCTCAACTTGATAAGTTATTTGAAATGACTAAAGAAATTACTGGGAAAATACCAGTAGTAATTGATTCGGATGATTTAGTTAAAAAAACCAAGGCAACTGTTAAAACCTATTGCAATGCTATGGATATATCATTTATTGAAGAAGCTTTAGAATGGAAATCTAAACCTCAACCTGAAATTAATCAATGGGAAGGGGGGTGGCATAATTATGTGTTATCCAGTCAAGGATTTAAAGAAAGAACAAAAAAAGATTATGTCAAGATTGAAGATAGCGAACACCTAAAGCAAGCTTATGATTTTTGTTTACCTTATTACCAAAAACTTTATGAATATCGGTTGCAGATTGAATAAGTTGTTGGGCATTAGTAATAGAAACCTCTAGAAAAGAGGCAATAGGCAATAGTTGAGCAATTAATAATGAACAATTAATAATTAGGGTTTGCTGATTTATCGGGAACCGTAAAATTGGGAGAAAAGTATATTAAAAAATACATAGTGAAGTGATAAATGTAGACAAGATTCTTCCTCCCCATCCTCCCATAAGGGTTTCAAGAGTTCCCGATCGGGGATAGCTTAAAAAGGGAGGTTTTAAACCAGGATTGTTGAACGAATAATTATTGAGTATCAACTCTTAATTATTAATTATTTGGTAATAAAAATAATTGATAATTTATGTAATATAATTGACTTGATTTTGGATTTTTGAAGATGTCTAATAGCTCTTGAAATTGATGATAATAAATAAAAGATAATGATTAATGAGTATGTTGAAATAGCCAATTATTATGATAATCTATTGACCAGTGGATACTTTGACTTTAATTACCTAAGCAATAGCTTGTACAATTTACTTGGTGCTAGAAGAAAAGTTTTAGATATTGGTGTAGGAACTGGATTACTTACTGAAAAAATGCTTTCCTTAGCAAACTATAAGATTGTTGGTGTTGATTTTTCTCCCCGAATGTTAGAAATTGCTAAAAAGAGATTAGTAAATTCAAATGTTAAGTTGATTTGTGAAGATATTACAGAATTTGAAACTGAGGAAAAGTTTGATGCTATAGTTTCAACTGGAGGTGTTATTTGTATATTAGAAGAAAATGGAGAATATAGAATTTCTAGTCACATAATCGATCCAGAAAAAAATAAACAGTTGCTGGGAAAGTTACACAGTCAGTTAGATCAGGGTGGGTTGTTAGCATTAGGCATTCAGGAAACTCATACTAACTATAAAAAGGAAATCAAAGATCAGATTTTTTATGAACAAAAAATTAAGCAGGAGGAAAATTATGTTGATAAGTGGTATGTGTTTTCTCAAGCTAATGGAAACATTTTGAGCGAACAATTTTGCCGTTTTTATGTTTTTGATGGACGAGAAACAAATAAAATCCTGGCTAATGCTGGATTTCAGCAAGGATATAAGATTATTGATGGCAAGTTTTTAGTCAGCTACAAATGATATAGCAATTATGACACAATTAATGAATGCTGTTCTTCTCACTGGGTATGGGGGACTGGAAAAATTGGAATATACCCAAGTAGCAAAACCCATTCCTCAGCAGGGAGAAGTTTTAATTAAAGTGGGTGCTTGTTCTGTTAATAATACAGACATAAACACCCGTACAGGATGGTATGCAGCAGATGAAGGGTTTCAAGAAATCCTTCAAGATACCAAGAAAAATGATGAGGAAAAATCTACAGGTTGGTCTCAGACTGGGATACAATTTCCTAGAATCCAAGGAGCAGATATTGTGGGTAAAGTTGTAGAAATAGGGGCAGATGTTGAACCTAAATTTCTCAATCAAAGAGTAATTGTCGATCCGTGGATTCGATTCGGAAATCTGGAAAAATATAAGTATGTAGGTAGCGAACTGAATGGGGGTTTTGCTGAATATGTTGCTATTCCTGTAGGCAACGTTTGTTTGATAAATTCATCTCTGTCAGATGTAGAATTAGCTACTGTACCTTGTTCTTATTCGACAGCCGAAAATCTCTTGACAAAAGCAAGAGTTAGTGATAAAGATACTGTTGTAATTATGGGTGCTTCTGGCGGTGTGGGGAGTTCTGCCGTTCAGTTAGCTAAAATTAGAGGAGCAACAGTTATTGCAATTGTTGGACAAAATAAAGAACATTTAGTCAAGGATCTAGGTGCCGATTATATTTATCCTCGCAACGATGAATTAGCATCAAATTTGGCAAAGCATCAAATTACTGTTTCTTTGGATGTAGTAGGTGGAGAATATTTTGAGATAATTTTTAAAGCTTTGAGTATTGGGGGACGATATGTGACAGCAGGAGCGATCGCTTCTCCTCTGGTTGAGTTAGACTTGCGAGATTTGATTTACAAAGATACAGAAATGATTGGGGCAACTCGCTTTGAATCTCAAGTTTTTCAGAATTTGCTTGAGTATATTGAAAAAGGTTTATTGAAACCTCAAGTAGCAAAAGTTTTTCCTCTGAGTCAAATCAAAGAAGCTCAGAAATTTTTTCAAAGTAAAGACTTTTTTGGAAAAGTTGTAATTACACCTGAACAAAAATATTGACAAATGAAAACTAAGTTCTCTTGAGATGATAAAGTGACATAACATCTGAAAAAAATTAAAATTACAGAGAAAATAATGACTAAACAAAAAGTTGGTTACATCGGCACTGGTGCGATGGGGAAACAAAACATCTACAAACTGCTGAAGGATGGGTATGAAGTGCAAGTTTATGATAAGTATCCAGAAGCAGCAAAACCAGTCATTGCCAAAGGGGCTATTTGGAAAGATAGTCCCAAGGAAACTGCCCAAGGGATGGATTTGGTGATTACTAATTTACCCTTACCCCATCATGTACTAGAAAATATGTTGGGAGAAACTGGAGCAGCAGAAGGTATGAGAGAAGGTGCAACTTGGATGGATTTTTCTACAACTGACTACCACAATACCCAACATATAGCAGGAGAAGTTGCCAAAAAAGGAATATTCAGTTTAGAATCTCCGGTGAGTAATTTATCTCACATGGGTGTAGATTTTTGTAATGTTAGTTACTATGTTAGTGGCGATCGCGAAGGCTACGATCTAAGTAAAGAAACCCTGGATGCGATGGGCAAAATTTCCTTTTTTGTGAGTAATACTATCGGTGAAGCGCAAACAGTAAAACTCCTAACCAATTTGTTGTTTTATACACAAATGGTGACATTAGGGGAAGTTTATATGATTTGTAAAGTATATGGCATTCCCTTGTTATGGATGTGGGAGTATATCAGACCATCTATAGGAAATAGTGTGCTGACAGAGCAAGTAAGTCCGTTTATTTTTGATGGCAGTTATGATTATTCCTGTTCTTTAGAAATTACGGTAAAAGATACAGATTTAACAGTCAAGTTAGCTGATGAATTAAATGTTCCGTTACCGTTAGGGCGTATTGTGGAAGAGCGATATCGGGAAGCAGGGCAAAAATATGATGCCCATGATAATCATGTGAAAGTTACTAAATTAATTGAGGAAGATAATAATTTAGATTTGCGAGTTCCTGATTTTACAGCTCCTTCTCCTTATGGTTTAGATCGGAGTTATGTTCATTCTGAAGAAAGAGTAACCGATAGTTTTGGGCGGATTAAACCTCTTCCCTATCAACTAGAATATAAAGCACCAGAACCTTTGGAAGATGAGTATTTAATGGATATTGCTAAATCTCTGACAGATTTCATGGCTTATATCAATTACTTAGTCTTAGGGGAAGCTAACGATCTAGGGAAAGGTATGGGATTAACTGATGAGTTATTAGAAGATGTAATTCGTTGGAGTGTGGGAACCTGTTGGGTATCTGATAATATTGATACTTATCAACCTAATCCAGAGATTGTGGAGAAAATTAAATCCTTTGATTTTTGCAGCAAGGTGAAACTTCCAGTTATGACAAAATTTTTGGCACATCTGAGTCGTTAAAGGAAGTTTTTCAACACTTTGATATTATGGTTTGCTCATCAAGTAATCAAAAAAATGAGCAAACTATTTTAGCTCCCCCCTGCCCCTATATCCCCCCTAACCCCCCTTCGTAAGGGGGGAACTGCTGAAAAAGGGGGGCACTTCAAAGTCCCCCTTTTTAAGGGGGGAACCGCTTAAAAAGTGGATATTTCAAAGTCCCCCTTATTAAGGGGGATTTAGGGGGATCAAATAATATCAAATCCGCATTTTATCGGTATAATTCACTTCCCGTAGGGGTTTGGTCTCCAAACCCTCTACAAACTAGGAGTTTTCGCTCTTTTTTGATAGTATTACCATTTTTTCCAAAGTAAGCGGATTTGATATAACCTCTAAGTCAACGATAAAAGGAGTATCAATAAATATGGACTTATTAGTCAATCAAATCAATCTATCCCAAGAAGAAAAACAGTTTTTTGCAGAAAATGGATTTATCAAATTGAAAAAACTGTTGACAAACGAAGCGATCGATGCCTTGCGAGAGCTAACTTCTAAAGCTACGAAAAGTCCTCCAAAGTTTTACTCTGGAGACTTTTCAAAAATGGGTTATGACGTTGAAGAAGCGATTACACGAGATATCTATTCTTCTGCGAATTTTAAGGATGTTTTGAACCAATTAACAAATAATCGGGGAGTAGCTTTCATTCAAGGAATCGGATTTGAACTCGAACCAAATCAGAAAGGATTTAATTGGCATCACGATATTCTTTCATTTTGTTATGTCATGCCACAAGACTGGGCATATACTATGTGGATACCGCTCGATCCGATTAATATAAAAGAGCAACATGGAGGATTGTCCTATGTTTCTCGCCAAGTTCATTCTGCCCGCCAGTATTTTGACATGGTTTACCAGTTAGTGCAACAAGAGAATATTTCTGAGTTCTCCCAGACTGAAGAGTTTAAGGATTGGAATTTTCAATATGCTTCCCCAGTTGAAACTTTTCTTCTGGATAAGAATAAAGTAGAAGATGATTTTGAAGTAGGTGATGCCCTTTTGCTAGACAAATTTGTTTGGCACAAAAGCTGCACTTTAAAAGAGGGAAAATTACCATCAAGAATGGCTTATGTGATGCGTTTTGTCGATCGCCAAGCCCGCTACTCAAGAGTTTTTATTGAGGGAACCTACTCTATTTTAAATTCTACTACCAAAGATCTTGACAGTGATATTGGCTATCAACTAGGTAAATTTCTCCAAGATGGCGACATTATTTCTGACAACCTCGAAAGTTTAAAGAGCTACTAAAAACATTGAAAACCCAGAAGATATTAGTTTTATGGTCTACTTTGCGATCGACCTCTACAGCCTTTGAAACTATGATGCGACAGAGAGGGGATTTTCTGGTACTCCATGAACCCTTTAGTCTATATTATTACAGGAGTCAGGAGAGGAAAAGCGATCGCTATGCTGAGTATAGTAGGGATTCAAACTTCAATTTTGAAACGATATTTCACAGCCTAATAGAGAAGGCTAAAAACCAGCCTTTGTTTATTAAAGATATGGCATATTATATTGTGGATAAAGCCAATCCAGAATTTTTGAATCACTTTGAACGCACTTTTCTGATTCGCGATCCAGCAAAATCTCTTCCTTCTCTATTTAGCTTATGGCCGGATTTTAGTTTAATTGAAGCTGGATATGCGCAGATGTATCAATTATTTGAACTCACTAAAGCCTTTCTCGGAAAAAACCCTCCTGTGATTGACTCAGATGATTTAGTCCAAAAACCAGAAGCGACGGTTAAATGTTACTGCGATGCAGTGAAAATCCAATTTATTCCTAAAGCCCTGAAATGGGAAACTAAAGTCCCCCAAGTTCCTAAATGGGTAGAAAATTGGCATACCAATTTACAATCCACTCAAGGATTTGAACAAAGGACAAAAGATTTTCAAGTGGGTATTGAAGACAACGACTACTTAAAGAAAGCCTATGACTATTGTTTTCCTTATTATCAAAAAATGTCTGAATATCGACTACGGATTCAATAAATTGACTGGTATAATTTACTTAATTTAATGATACACAACTGATCCAAGTTATTCACTAAGAATTAAATCCGCTGATGAAAATATCTAAAATTTCCGTCTATCAAGTAACTTTACCCCTAGAACATCCTTACCGACTATCAGGTGGTAGATTGTATTTTGACAAACTTGATGCCACCATCGTTGCCATGGATACAGATGAAGGAATGCGAGGTTGGGGAGAAGGATGTCCTTGGGGTTCCACTTATTTACCCGCTTTTGCTAGAGGTATCAGAGCTGGTATTGAGGAACTTGCTCCTCAACTTATCGGACTCGATCCCAGACGTATTGATTTTATCTATCGAACAATGGATACTGCTCTCCCCGGTCATCCTTACATTAAGTCAGCTCTAGATATGGCTTGTTGGGATATTCTGGGTAAATCAACAGGTCTACCACTTTGCGAACTGTTTGGCGGTCGTCTTGACCAAGAAATAACCATTCAAAATTCTGTTCCCACAGGTACTCCAGAAGAAATGATTGAATCCATTAAGCGGGGTCAAGCAAAAGGGGAAACTATCCATACCTGTAAAATAGGAGCAGATGTCGCTTTAGATATTGAGAGGATTCAAGCGATCGGTGCTTATTTGCCAGCTAATGAAACTGCAACTTTTGATGTGAATAGAGCTTGGTTGGTAGATGATGGTATGCGGGTAATGAATTCGGTAAAAGAACCAATTTTGTATTTTGAACAACCTTGTGAAACTTATGAAGAGTGTTTACAGTTACGGAAACTGACTAATCATCCGATTATTTTAGATGAATGTATTCAAGCTTATGGTCATGTGGTTCGCGCTCAAGCTGACCGTGCTTGTGAAGCTATTGGATTAAAGATTGGTCGGGTAGGAGGATTAACTAAAGCCAAGCGTATTCGAGATTTTTGTGTGGAAACGGGAATTAAGATGAATATTGAAGTTACTGGGGGAAGTGTGATTGGAGATTCTGGAGCAGTTCATCTCGCTCAGAGTACCCCACTAACTCACTTGCGGGCAACTTGGTTATGCCATGAAATGTTGACTGTGGATACGGCTACGGGTGGTGCCCGGAATCATGGGGGTAAGACTTTGGCGCCAGATGCTCCAGGTTTGGGTGTGGAGCCAATAATGGATGTTTTAGGTGAAGCGATCGCTGTGTATGAATAAAATCAGGACTTACAGGGGAGGTACTATGTATGGAGTTCAAAAACTATTGCGCAATAGTTTTTGACGCTATGTCTAGGGTCGCTGGGTAAGTCCTAATATAGCAATGTGCGCATTTAATATTTACAAATCACAGGAACTGTCGAATAGCTAAAAGTCTTATGTTATAAGCAATTTATTCTTTCTGTTCCCACCTTTTCTGTTCCCTGTTCCCTGCGCACAGGGCTATAAATAGACTAGGATTTACACCGGAGGAACCCGGTTTCTAGGATAAATCGTTGCTTTGAACAGTAATAATCTACCCTCGTACCGGGTTTTTGGGTTCGCCTGTGTAAGTCCTGTAGACATTTACCGAATAATTAATAGTTAATAATTATTCATTCAAGAACTCACGGCTGGAAGCCTCCCCTATCCTAGGGGATAAGTCAAAAATTTTCCTTTTAGTCAATCCTCTTCTTTGAAGAAGGGGTAATTATTAATTATTAATTGTTGATTATTAATTGCTGAATGTGAGATGATAATATTATGTCTAACTTATTAGCCAGAACAGGGAAGTTTTATGGAACCTCCCTACAAGGTTTTGGTTATGGTGATGTGGTTTATTAAGAAAGAAAAGTGCTATAATATCAAGCCATTAAGATTATCAGTTTAATATTTTTTTATATGCACAAAAACAAAGAACATCCAGAAACAAATTATAATGATTTTCCACACTGGATTTTTGGTGCTGAAATAGCTAACAGATTTACTGATGAGGCAGAAAAACATATTCCTGATTATTGGAGAGTAATAGAGCTAACAACTAATATATTGAAAGATAATTTATCGAAAGATAGTAATATTATAGATGTAGGTTGTGCGAGTGGAAATACATTATTATATTTATACAAACAAGGTTTCCCAAATTTATTTGGAATAGATTCTTCTCAAGAGATGTTAAAAGTAGCTGGAAAAAATCTTAGTCAAGTTGAGAAAAATTTTCCCTCAAGACTTTTTTACTCACAAACATTTGTAGAAAATATGACTTTTAATGCTATTATTTGTAACTGGACTCTTCACTTTATTCAAGAAAGACAAGAATACTTAAAAGCTATTTTTGATTCTTTAGTTAGTCAGGGATTATTTATTCTGACAGAAAAAACTATTCAAAGTCAAATAATAGAAAATCAATATATAGTTTTTAAACAAAATAAAGGATTAAGTAATGAAGAAATTGAACGTAAGAAAAAACAATTAAAAGGTGTATTAAATCCCTGGTCTATCAGAGCAAATCTAGAGTTACTAACTCAAACTGGTTTTTCTCAAATAGAAATCGTAAATGCTAGACTAGGATTTGTAACTTTTTTGTGTATAAAACCCTAAGTAAAAAACAGAATTTTTTTTCAAGGTAGACTTTTTTTGACAACCAACATTATTATCCAATCTTAACTTAGAGAGAAATGATAGAAAACGAATCTTTTGTAATAGTTAAGAACAAACGCTTTCACTACATTTGGTTACGGGATAATTGTCTTTCCCAGACAAGTCTTCATGCCACATCTTTTCAGAAACTCTATGACTTCAGCGAACAAAAAGAACTCCCCAAGCCAAAATTTGTTGATTTAACAAATAAGGAATTGATAATTGACTGGGATGAAAATCCTCCATAGCTGAAAAAAGCAGAGTGTGGTTCGTGTGGGGAGGGTGGGAAGACAGAGAGAGGCAGTAGGAGGAATAATTGTTCCTTAATTTTTCTATCCTCGGTCTGCCTAACATCCTATTTTTCGGGAACCGTACTTTTTTAACCTTTTTAACCTAAAAGCTGGTACTTTTTCCCGATCTAAAGTTGTTAATAACTTTATCTGTCAATGCTTCTATATTTAGGGTTTGCTGAATAAATTTCCAAACTTTGATCTGTAAAAGCTTTAGCCTTTTTCAGTTTCAAAAAGTACCTAGGGCTTGCTGAATTTTTATCAAAGTGTTTACGGGCGTTGCTTTCAGCATTAGACCTCTCCAAAAATTCTCAAGTACCTGTTATAACTATCTTTCCAGAAGCGATAGCGTACCCTTAACCGGAGGTTATCGCCAGCTTCTCCAGATAGTCATTTTCTACGTGTTTTAAGTATTACAGATAGTTATTGTTAATTATTGACCATTTTTATCTAGTTTTTTTATGATTTTTTTTCGTAATCTAAGGTATGATTTATACTAACATTAATGCTCAAGCATCTTCATCTAACCAGACCACATATTGTTAAAATTACTTTCTCACGGATTAAGTTCTTTTAATCTGAATCTTTCTCGTAAGATTCTCAATATTTTTATCAGTCTTATTATATGCTCTTGCGTTTATTCTTTTTTTAGCTTTTCGCTGATTATTTTCCTTGGCTTCTTCTGACATTTTTTGGTTTCTTTTTTTTTGGCGTGTTAACTCTTTCTCCTCCTTGATATCCTTGAATTTCTATTTTGGAGAGGTCTATTTATAGATATTAAGAAAGTACCAGCTTTTAGGTGATTCCAGCTTAAAAATCTACGATTTTGGGCAAAACTAGGGGTAAAAAATTAAGGGAAGATTCTTCTGTCTACCTTTTCTATAATTCTTATTCCTCCTGGATGCTGGATTCTCGATTCTGGCTGCTTCCCGCAACTAAAAGACTTTTTCAGCCAACCCTATTTAGGGAAGGAAGACAGAGGAAAGAAGGCAGAAGTGGGTTAACACCGCTTCTGCCTTCTGTCTTACCCTTTTATATCAAATCCGCTTAATTCGGTATCAAAAAAATTTTCATCTTTATCCAAGAGCAAATCTTTCTCAATCCTCAATCGTGCTGACTCCTAGATTAACTATTTAAGCAAAGCGACGACGTAACAAAGGTTGAATTGCCACTAGAGTCACAATATCAAACACCAACAATACCAATAACGCTACCCCAAAAGAAATATCACCAAAAGGTGCTTCCATAACTACACTACCAAAACAGAAATTATTGTGTAGATACAAATATCTAATCGGTTCAATCGCATAACTCAAAGGATTTAAACTCGCTACTACTTGTAACCAACTTGGCATAAAAGATAGAGGTGCTAGAGCTGTACTAGCAAATAATAAAGGTAAGTTAGTTACAAAAATCACTGCCAAAAGTTCAATATGACCAGGTAAAGCAAAAGCCAGACCCAAACTTAAACCAGTGACACCAAAAACTAACATTAAAACAATCAGAGCGATAGTAGCTAATCCTAAAATATTAGGTAATCCTGCACCCAAAAATGCACCAGCAGCAACAATAATAGCTGATTGAATTAAACTTAGGGTGACAATAAAAGTAGCAGAAGCTAAAACAATCGAAAAGCGAGAAGTCAAAGGTGCTACCAAGAGGCGGTTGAGAAAACCAAACTCTCGGTCAAACATAACTGGTAAACCAGCATTTAAAGCGCCAGCAAAAGCAGTGAAGACAATAATACCTGCACCAAGAAATTGTCCGTAGTTTTGACTTTCACCAAACAAACCTTGAGGAACATTTTGGAAAAGTGCCCCAAAAAGAATTAACCACATCAAAGGTTGAATAATTCCAGCAATTAAAGTAGAAGGCCGTCGTTTCAGTTGGATAAATAAACGACGAGTTAGTGCCAGAGTTTCTTGAAAAAAGTCTCCTACCAAAGAACCGGAAGTTAAGGATGTCGTCTTAGTATCAGACAACTGACTTATATTTGGTTGAGAAGGGGTAATAGTACCACTCATATTATTAGATAGATAGTATTAGTGCAAATTTATTGTAGCAATTCTGAAAGGTCGTGGGTGGTGCGGTGCATTATATTTTGGTGACGAGGCATAGCAGTGGGAGCATCTTGCCCCTGTACCAAGCATTCTTTTGTCCTATGTGTCATTAGCAGGACTTGCGCAAAGGTACTAAATATAGAGTTAAAAAAACTATTGCGTATGGGGTTTTAAGCACGATATCTAGGGTAGTTCCGTAAGTCCTGATTAGTATGCAGCTACCTTCCCAAAAAGCAGGAGGTAAGAAAATTTAGGTTTGACATATCAGGAAATAAAAACACAAAAGGATAACTGTACTTTACAAGCTTCAGAAAAACAGGAATTACAGGGGAGGTACTATATATATAGGGTCAAAAAACTATTCTACAATAGTTTTAAGCAATATATCTAGGGTTGTTGCTGCAATAATGGATAATTGATAATTACCTCTGTCTGCCTAAAACGGATAGGATTGAATAAAAGGAAAAAATTTATTTCTCCAGGGGAGATTAGATGTGGTTAGGGAACCGATCCATCTCACCCTTCGGGAAGTTCCGCTTTTTCTTCGGGAATGCTTCGCTTTTCATGTCGCATCGGGTTTTCGTATAGAGAATGCTGCGCTTTCCATGTCGGTTGAAGCGCCATTTCGCTGCGCGACATATAAAGCGGAGCTTTGTGAAGTGCAAAAACGTCCGCTTTTTCCCTTTTAAAGGGGAGGCTTCAAAGCGCGAATTATTTAATTATTTAATTATTTAATTATTAATTATTCGGTAAATCCTATTATAGATAGGGCTTGCTAAAAAAAGCAGAGTGTGGGAAGAGTAGGAAGTGTGGGAAGTGTGGGAAGAGTAGGAAGTGTGGGAAGTGTGGGAAGTGTGGGAAGAGTGGGAAGAAAGAGAAATAATTTTACCTTGATTTTTCAGTGCTTGTCTGTCCAAAATCTTAACTTGAGGAGCAGGAAGCAGTTCCAAACTAGGTACTTTTTCCAGACTTAAAAAGACTAAAACCTTTATTGAATAGTGCTTTTAGATTTAATCAGCCAGCCCTAGATAGATATCAGACTTCTCATTAGTTACAGCGGTTTTCCTGGTTATGAGGTACACTTGTCGAGGGCAAAATATCCGCACTAGCTGTAAATTCTTTCTCCCTACTTCCTAAAATGTGATATAAATTGGAACTGTTAAATAAAAAATGTCCAAACAGGTTCAATTCTAACGAAAAAAAATCTATGCTCAAACTTTCTTTAGAAAATGTCAAGGCAAAATTTAGGGAAATATTAATATATGGTATTGGCTCCAGACTGATCAAATTTATAGAACAGTTAATTCCTAGTTATTCCTTAATTGGCGATACAGCATTTTTTGAGTCTTATCAATTTGAATGGGTAGAAGAACTAGAAGCAAATTGGATGTTAATTAGAAAAGAATTAGATGAACTCCTAAAATATCGAGATGATTTACCAAATTTCCAAGACATTTCTCCAGACCAAGCTGAATATACCAGTACTGATAATTTGTGGAAAACATATTTTATGTATGGGTATGGAATAAAATCTGAAAAAAATTGTCAAAGATGCCCAGAAACAACTCGTTTAATTGAAAAAATTCCTGGAATGAAAACGGCATTTTTTTCAATTTTAATGCCTGGTAAACATATTCCCGAACATAGAGGTCCGTACAAAGGAGTTATTCGTTGTTTATTAGGATTAAAAATACCAGAACCCAGAGAAAAATGTCGGATTCGAGTAGGTAATGAAACTCGTTATTGGGAAGAAGGAAAAGGTATGTTTTTTGATGATTCTTTTCCCCATGAAGCTTGGAATGAAACTGATGATGTGAGGGTGGTTTTGTTTTTAGATATTATGAGACCAATGGGTTTTCCTCTGTCAAAAATTAATTCGTTATTGATGAAAATTATTGCAATTTCTCCATATATTCAAGATGCTTATGAGAATCAAAAACAATGGGATAACCGTTTAGAAAAACTGTTTTCTAAGGAAAATGAAAAGGAGAAAGTTGCATCGTAAATACATTCAAAAAAAGCAGGAAAGATGCTATTTTACCAAAAAAAATGAGGTATAAAGCCTCTCCTTTTAAGGGGATGAAAACAATATTGACAGCAGATTCCAAGTATATGAAGTACAGATATTAATAATTTAATTTTCATAAGTAGCGAGCCGAAAAGCTCGCGTCGGTGTACTTCACGCCTGGTGGAATCCCCTGTAAATTAGTATTTCAAAGCTCTCACTTTATCGGAGATTGACTCTCTATTGATAACTGAAATGACCTACCTTATTGAGGTAGTTATTACAGAGAAGATACCTGTTATATAAATAAAAAGTCTTAGCATAAGTATCTGGCTTTTTCTACTAACTAACAGGCAAGATACCTGTGCTATTTTCTGAAATTATCAAAAGATATTTCTGTATATAAATTAACAAAAAATCAGCAGTAAATTATTTAATGTATTTAGTAAGTATTCAGCTCTTAGCAGTCAGCTCTCAGCAATAATATAAAATCCGGCTGAATACTCATTATATAATTGTGGGAGATGGGGAGATGGGGAGGTGGGGAGATGGGGAGATGGGGAGATGGGGAGATGGGGAGATGGGGAGATTGAAGTGTAGATAAAATTATGAACATATACACTTGTAACCGGATTCTATATAAAAATAAATGAAGTAAAAATTTCCTTAACTTCTACTACATTTTTAACTAGAGAACTACAGTATAAGAAAAACCTGTATTCAAAACAATAAAGCTAATAATTGATTCCTAAATATTTACTATAATTTATGACAATTTTTATTCGCTAAGTTGTTCTATTTATTATTCATAAAAAATCAAAAATATATTGGGAGAGAGTAGTGGGTTACGATTTTGATGCAATTATTATTGGCAGTGGTGCAGGAGGAGGAACGATCGCCCATACTCTAGCCAAAGCTGGTAAACAAGTTCTCCTAGTAGAACGTGGTCCAAGATTTAGTGACGTTGAAGCTTTCCAAGATGAACAACGGATGTTAATCAATAAAGAAGCTTTCGATGATCGCCAAATTCAAGTTAATGGCCGTAATGCCCAACTCCACATCGCTGGAATATTAGGGGGTGGCACTGCTTTATATGGTGGAGTATTAATGCGTCCGAGTCCCTACGACTTCCACCCAGGCAAATTCTATGAGGAATGGCTACCCCGTCATCTGTGGGATTGGCCAATTACTTACGATGATTTGGCTCCCTATTTTGACCAAGCAGAAATATTATTTCGTGTTGCTGGAGATCACCCATCCAAAATGCCTCATGTAGGTACAGCAAAAAATGGTTATCCAGGAAAAGTTCCTCCATTGGAACCAATTAACCAACAATTGGAAGAAGGTATGAAAAATGCTGGGTTAATGCCATTTCATCTGCCTTTTGCTATAGATTTTGATATTTGTCTACGTTGCCCTAAATGTCCTGGTTTCTATTGTCCCAATGAAGCTCGTGGCTCCACAGTCAAGCGTACTATTGATGAAGCAGCCCTTAATTATAACCTAAAAATTAAAACTTTTACCGAAGCAGAATATTTAGTTACTAATAGTAGTAAAAAAGTTACAGGTATTCGTCTGATTTGTCGTGAAACTAAAAAAGTTGAGGAACTAACAGCTAAAGTTTATATTTTGTCTGCGGGAGCTTTAGGTAGTCCAGTTATTTTGATGAAGTCTGGTTTAACAGAACGTAGCGGACAACTGGGGCGAAATTATATGTATCATTGTGGCGCATTAGTGGCAGGTTTATTCAAACAAGACATCGGAGGAGCAGATAAATTTATTAAACAATTAGGGTTTACAGATTTGTATTTGGGAACTGAAGAATTTCCCCATAAATTGGGATTAGCTCAAACAGTACCTATTCCCGGTATTCTTTCTCTGCAACAAAATTTCCCGGTTCCCATACCAAAAGCGATCGCTGAATATTTATTGAAGCGAATGTTGGTAATAACTGGTATAGTAGAAGATTTACCCCAAGAAGAAAATCGGATCGAACTTGGCAAGGATGGGAAAATTAGTCTGTTCCATAAATTCCATTCTTATGATGTTTACCGTTCTCAGTATTATCAGAAAAAGTTAAAGCAGGTGTTTCAGTCAGCAGGAACAGTATTTGCTTTGGGAGCAACAGGTGATAAGGATGATATTCATACATCCCACCAGGTAGGTACAACTCGGTTTGGTAACGATCCAAATACATCTGTGTTGAATACAGATTGTCGTTTACACGATCGTGAAAATGTTTTTGTGGTCGATGGTGGATTTATGCCAAATGCTTTGGGAGTTAGTCCAGCTTTGACTATTGCAGCAAATGCTTTGAGAGTTGGAGATATTATGTTGGAGAAAGGGGTGATTTGAGGAAAACCTAACCCCCCAACCCCCTTCCCTTGTAGGGAAGGGGGAGCTAGATAACCTCTAGGTCAATGTGTGATAAGTTACGTTGTCGGGTAAAATGAAATAACCTAACTTTTTACAAAATAATTTATTTATGGAGTCTTCAAAACTACAGAAACCATCG
>NZ_JAYKGW010000077.1:0-14128 GCF_035285525.1 Okeania sp.
ACTGGGAAGGAGAATTTGTTTCTGAGGATTTGGGAGCAGAATGGGAGTCAGCGCTAGCAGCGAAAGTGTATGACTATTGTTTTGGAGAACAATTTGCTCCTGAGTATCAAGCAGGTAGAGTGCAAGCGGTGGCAGATATCTATGCAGCAGGATTAAGTGATTGTCATGTGGAAATTTTAGGGAGATTTCATGTACGGGCAAATTTAGTTGTGCCTCTACTCAAACGTGCAAACCAAGGAGAGTTACCAGAACTTTGGGGTTTATTGTGCATTCATCAATGTAGTCAACCCCGTCATTGGGAAAATAATGAAATAGAGTTTGTACAGCAAATAGCGGATCATTTTGGTGTGGCGCTACAACAAGAAGATGCTTTCAAACAGCTTCAGGAAAAAGCCATAAAGTTAACAATTAGTATAGAAAAACAAAAAGCTTTAGCCAGAGTAATTAAAAGGATTCGCACACCTCTAGATTCAGAAGAAATTTTTCAGGTGACTGCTACAGAAGTACGTCACCTATTACAAGCAGACCGAGTTGCTGTATTTCGTTTCTATCCAGAAAGAGATTGGGAAGGAGAATTTGTTTCCGAAGATGTAGCCGAAAGATGGGATTCAGCATTAGCAGCTAGAGTATATGATCATTGTTTCGGAGGAGAATTTGCGGTTCAGTATCAAGGTGGTAGAGTACAAGCGGTGGCAGATATTCACGTAGCAGGATTAAGTGATTGTCATCTGGAAATATTAGGGAGATTTCAAGTAAGAGCAAATTTAGTTGTTCCTCTACTCAAGGGTAAAGAGCAGGGAAAATTACCGGAACTTTGGGGTTTATTGTGCATTCATCAATGTAGTCACCCCCGTCATTGGGAAAACGATGAAATAGAGTTTGTGCAACAAATAGCTAATCATTTTGGTGTAGCGCTACAACAAGAAGATGCTTTGGAACAAGTTGA
Source organism: Okeania sp. (assembly GCF_035285525.1). Lineage (GTDB taxonomy): Bacteria > Cyanobacteriota > Cyanobacteriia > Cyanobacteriales > Microcoleaceae > Trichodesmium. Next base: position 947 of record NZ_JAYKGW010000077.1, read on the forward strand.
ACAACAGGCAGCAGAACTAGCTATTAGCAGAGAAAAGGAAAAGTTAGCTGAACGTCAGAAAATAGTAAGTGAGTTGTTCGACAAAATTCGCCTTTCTTTGGAAATTGAGGTGATTTTTGCTACTACTACTCAAGAAGTAAGGAAACTGCTACAGGCAGAGCGAATAGCAATATATAAGTTTTTACCTGATTGGAGTGGGAAATTTGTGGCTGAATCGTTTGCCGAAGGATGGAATCCCCTGGTGGGAGTGCTGCCAATTATTGAAGATACTTTTTTACAAGAAAATCAGGGGGGACGCTATGCTAATAATGAAACTTTTGCAGTTGATGACATCTATCAAGTAGGTCACACTGAATGTCATATTCAATTATTAGAACAGTTTGAAGCTAGAGCTTATGTCATTGCCCCAATTTTACAGGGAGAGAAACTCTGGGGTTTGCTAGCAGCTTATGAAAATTCGGCTCCCCGTCATTGGCAAAAGGATGAAGTAGAGTTACTATCTCAAATAGGTACTCAGTTAGGAGTAGCTCTACAACAAGCTGAATATGTTCATAAAGTTCAGGAGCAGTCAAAACAACTAGCTACCAGGGCAGCAGAAATGGAAAAGTCAGCAGAACGGCAAAAAACTCTGGCAACAATTGTTGATAAAATTCGTCAGTCTCTGGATATTGAGACAATTTTCCAAACAACCACTCAACAAGTACAAGAATTACTAAGTGCAGACAGAGTTGCTATCTTTAAGTTTCATGCTGATTGGAGTGGGGAATTTATTGCGGAGTCAGTAGGTGAGGGTTGGGTGAAGTTAATACAGAAGCAAAAGGAAAATTTCCAAATTTCCCAAAATGTTACTCTTTGTTCGGTTAGAGATTTGCCAAATTATGTGAATGACACCTATTTACAGGAAAGGAAAGGGGAAATTTTTTCTCAAAAAGTTTATTGTACTTGCAATGATATTTATGAGTCAGGTTTTAGTGATTGTTACCTTGAAGTATTGGAGTCTTATGAAGCTAGGGCGTATGCGATAGTGGCTATTTATCAGAAAGAAAAGCTTTGGGGTTTGCTAGCAGCTTATCAAAATTCGGGGCCTCGTGAGTGGGAAGTCGCAGAGGTGGAACTTTTGGCTCAAATTGGGGGGCAATTAGGAGTGGCGCTACAACAAGCTGAGTATTTGCAACAAGTTGAAGCTCAAGCAGAAAAATTGAGAAAAGCAACAGAAAGGCAAAAGGCGTTGTCAAATACGATTGATAAAATTCGTCAATCTTTGGATATTAATACTATTTTTCAGACTACTACTCAAAAGGTGCGACAGTTACTAGAAGTGGAAAGGGTAGCGATTTATAAGTTCTATAATGATTGGAGTGGAGAATTTGTAGCAGATTCGATCATTGATGAATGGACTCCTATGATTCAGACTCCGTTACAAATTAATCCGGCGATTTCTCAACAAACTAATGCTAGTACACTGCCTAGAAATGAAACTTTTGTACCAATTTTACAGGGAGAAAAACTTTGGGGTTTGTTGGTTGCTTATCAAAATTCTAGTCCTCGTTATTGGCAAGATGAAGAAATTAATTTGTTAGCTCAAGTAGGTGTGCAGTTAGGTATTGCTTTACAACAAGCTGAGTTATTAGAAAAAACTCGGACTCAAGCTGATGATTTGATACAGGCTTTTCAAGATTTAAAAGAAGCTCAAATGCAAATGATTCAAGGTGAGAAAATGGCTGGTTTGGGGCAGTTAGTTGCAGGTATTGCCCATGAAATTAATAATCCGGTTAATTTTATTCATGGTAATCTAAATTATGTGGAAGAATATACAGAAAATTTACTGGATTTGATGAAATTATATGCTGAACATTATATAGAACCTGTTCCAGAAATTAAAGATTTTGCCGAAGAGATTGATTTAGAATTTATGATCAAAGATTTACCGAAAATGTTAAATTCTATGAAAATAGGAACGGAACGTATTCGGGAATTAGTATTATCATTAAGAATATTTTCTCGGATTGATGAAGCAGAAATGAAACGAGTAGATTTACATCAAGGAATGGATAGTACTCTATTGATTTTGCAGCATCGTTTCAAACCAAGAAAAGCAAATAATAAAATTGAAATTGTGAAAAATTATGGTAATTTACCTTTAGTAAAATGTCATGCTGCTCAAATTAATCAGGTGTTTATGAACTTGCTGAGTAATGCTATTGATGTATTGGAAGAAAAACTAATAATAGAGAAAGATTTTACACCTATTATTACTATTACGACGAAAGTTAGCAATACAAATCCAAGGAATGTTTCAATTGGAATTGCTGATAATGGTTTGGGGATTCCCGCAGAGGTGAAAGGCAAAATGTTTGACTTATTTTTTACTACTAAAGAAATCGGAAAAGGCACAGGTTTAGGATTAGCAATTAGTTATGAAATTATTGTGAAAAAACATGATGGTAAGCTATTATGTAATTCTGAAGTAAATCAAGGAACCGAATTTATTATTGAAATTCCCATTCATAGAAATGATGATAAAGTTGAGACTTATAGGACTTAAATGGTAGGGTGTTTTTTACGGGCTTCAGCGAACATATTTGCGGAGCATTATCTTAGGAAAAAGTGTATCTCGTAATGCACCAATATTCTCTATATGCAGTGCCTTTGTGTAAATTATATATTATTTTTCTCCATTTTTTCTTCTTCTTCCTTCTACCATTTCTAATATCAAATCCCCTGGCTCTGGAGAATAAAGTTATACTATCATAAAAGAGCAAAAACTCCTAGTTTGTAGAGGGTAAGGTTCCCGATAAATTGGAGACAAAAACTCTACGACTCTGAATTTTACCGATACTACCAGATTTGAGATAACAAATTATTTTCAGATTAAGGTAAAATAGGAGAGGTCACTATTGTTAATAGCGACCTCTCTAGACTAAACATTTATAAAATTAGTATGATATGAATACAATTACTCAACCAAAAGAAAAAGTTTCTGATTTATCGCCAACATTTGATTTACCAAAAAGTTTACCAGATCATACTCAACTTCCCGACCAGGATAATAACTTCGTGAAAAATTTTCAAGAACCTCCGGAAGGAGATTTATTAACTCAGTCTATTACTCCAATTTTACAAAAAATTCATCCAGATCGCCAATACTGTGTTGGTCGAGATAGTGGGATTTATTGGCGGATAGCTGAAGCACCAGAACCTCTGGAAAAAGGTTCTGTAGCTCCTGATTGGTTTTATATACCGAATGTACCACAAAAATTAGATGGTCAGTTGCGTCGTTCTTATGTGTTATGGAAAGAATTTGTTGCTCCATTAATAGTATTAGAATTTGTTTCTGGAGATGGAGCGGAAGAAAGAGACCAAACAACAGGAATAGGTAAATTTTGGGTTTATGAACAAGTAATTCGCGTACCTTTTTATGGTATATATGAAGTTCAAAAAGGAACTGTAGAAGTATATAATTTGGTGAATGGTCGCTATCAAAAAATGATAGCAAATGAACACAAGCGTTATCCCATAGAACCTTTGGGTGTAGAACTGGGTATTTGGGAAGGTGAATATCAGAGTCAAGTATGGCCTTGGTTACGTTGGTGGGATAGTCAGGGAAATCTTTTGTTAACAGGAGATGAACTTGCAGAGCAAGAGCGTCAACGCGCCGATCGCTTGGCGGAGCAGTTAAAAGCTTTGGGTGTGGAACCAGAGTTATAGGGCTTTCCGTCGCTTGTGAGGTACACTTATCGCGGGCAAGATACCCGGACTACAGTAATTTTACCATTTATTTTGTACCTTATTTGCAAAGGAATATGCTGTATCACTGATTATCCGAAGGTGATATAATATCAGGACTTACGCACTAGACCACATATATAGTGTCAAAAACTATAACGTTATAGTTTTTAAGCTCCACATATAGTAGCTTCCGTGTAAGTCCTGTCGCTAGTTTAATCTAAAAATAGCGATCGCTTAACTGGACTGTATTAACTTTTAGGGAACACGGAACACTTAACTGGTATGGAAGAAATAGGTATGGAGGAAAAAAGTATTTTCACAAATAAATAAATATGAGATGCACCCTTTTTTTCCTTCTTCCTTCTTCCTTTGTGAGGTACACCTATGGCGGGCAAGATGCCCCCACTACAGTAATTTTACCATTTATTCTGTACCTCATTTGCAAAGAAATATGCTGTATCAGTGATTATCCGAAGGTGATATAATATCAGGACTTACGCCCTAGACCACATATATAGTGTCAAAAACTATAACGTTATAGTTTTTAAACTCCATATATAGTAGCTCCCGTGTAAGTCCTGTCGCTACTTTAATCTACAGAAATTATGCATACACCATATATATAGCGCTTAAAACTATTGTACAATAGTTTTTTGACTCTATATATAGTACCTCCCGTGTAAGTCCCGATCTAAAAATAGCGATCGCTTAACTGAACTGTATTGTTTTATAGATGAGTCTATAGAAACCGGGTTTATCCACAAAATTTTGTGGTTTTCACAAGAATATCAGGGTAATAAACCCGGTTTCTTGGTTGCTCCCGTGTAAGTCCTGATTTACTTTCTTTTTCCTTCTTCTTTATTATCAAAATTAACCATAAATTATGAGAATATACCTATATATTCTATCAGGAATTACATCTGCATTAATAGGTTGGAGTATTGGGCAATTTATCCTCAGTGATTTAGGTTGGCTACAAAAATTTCCTGAACTAGCATTATTTCCTTGCATTGGAATTTCCCTTGCAGTTGGTATAGTAATTACAGACATATTTTTAAATAATCCCACTCGATTTAAACGGAACTTCAGCAGAGGTATAATACCCTTAAGTATTGCTGCTGGATTAGGATTTTTAATGGGGATTAGTGCTGGAGGATTAGTTCAAATATTACTCAATCCAGAATTACGAAATAAACTAATAATTATACCCGATGAATTTGTCAGAATAATTGGGTGGATATTAATTGGTGGAGCGGTAGGTTTAGCTGAAGGTTTGACTTGGCGTTGGCGCAGTATAGAAGCAGGAGATAAATGGCGTTTTTGGCAGCGACTTATTATTAGTTTAAGTGTTAGTATTTTGACGGCTTTTGTGGCTGGGATTATCTTTGAATTTATCCGACAACAAATGGGAGAAATGCCAATAACTTTAAAAGCTTGGGAAGATCTAATTGGATTTTCTTTATTAGGGAGTTTGTTAGGTTTAGTATTAAGTTTTTCTACTTCTCCAAGTCATCTAGTTGCCCTCAGAGCTGGAGCAGGTTTTGAATATATTGAAAATATCAATATGTTGCAAAATCAAACACCTAATAATTATCCTCATATTCAGAAAAAATTATTACCTAAACTCAAATTTGTGAGTAATCTATTTGCTGATAAAATTGAGGAAGGATTGTCGATTCAATTACCAGCAAAAGGCAAAGTTAAAATAGGTTCAGCTCAGTTAAAAATTATAGGTAATCAAAAGTTTGGGGTAAATATTTGTATTCCTGGTTTACCATTACATATTGCTGATTTAGACTTAGCACCTAACCAAACAATTCTAGTACCTAATCTCAAATTTTTCTATAGAATAGAATATCAAGGCGATCGCTTGAGGGAAAGTACACCAATTCAACTCAAACATAACGATTTAATTACATTTTATGCCGAAAGTGGTGTTTATAATGGTAAAAAATTATTCAGATTTGTCTACTATAATCGCTTTTTGGATCCACAAAGTTAGTCTATCTTTATTAATATCAAGTTTCTACATTAATCCTGGTTTTGCTCAAGTCAAAAATCTAGAAATTCTTGAAGCTATCTCTGACCGAAATGAAGGAAAAGTCACCCTACGAGTAAAAGCATACGATGAAAAAAATAAACCATTAAGGGATTTGGAAAAAGACAACTTTAAATTAAGAGTTTGTTCGTCGAAAGTTGATTCAAAAACTGAAGAATGTCAAACTTTAGAGGCAGCAGATATTAATTGGAAAATTCCTCAACCTCAAGAATTACCTCCTGCTTGGGTAATAGTTTTATTAGATTTTAGTGGCAGTATGAAACAATTAGATAGTAGTGGAAAAAAAACTAAATTAGAAGGAGCGATCGCTGCCATGAGAAAGTTCAATCAAGATTTAGCTAAAAAAGGGGAAAATACCAAAATTTCGATTGTACCTTTTGGCAAAGGTGGCAAAAATTGTTCGGGAAATAAGGTAACAAAAAAGGAACTAGATAATTTTGTTTTAGCTGGCAAGAGAAAAGTCGAAAAAACTCTCAAAGAATTAGAGAGTCAATTAGATAATCTTTGTGCAGCGACAGATATTTATGAACCTCTGCGCCAGACAGTACAATTTTTTGGTAATCCTAAAGATAATCGTTTTAATCTACCAATAAATTCTAATTTACCTCAGCCAAGACGTTCGATAATTTTACTTTCTGATGGTTATCATAGTATTTATGGAGAGAGAGAAAATGAACTAGAATTAGAAGCGCAAGACTTTGACAAACTTGTGGTTATGTTAAAAAGTTATCCTAATATTACTGTTCATACTTTAGGTTATGGTTTAACTCCCCAACAGTTACAGCAAAAATATAATTTAAAGGAACTTCCTACAATTAGAGATATTAGTAAAAGAAGTAATAACTTGGATAAATTAAGAGAACTTGCTGCCGAAGAATTTGTCGATGAAAGCAGACTTCAACAAATAGCAAAAATCACTAATGGTATTGCTGAATTTTCTGGAAATGCTGAAGATATTTCTACGAGTTTGCTGGAATTTTTAGAGGCTTTATTTGATGAGTATCAAATTAATTATATTCAACCAATAAATGCCGAAAGTGGTTCTTTACACAAAGTACAAATTAGTTTTAATAATTCCATAAATTCAGAATTAAAACCTTATGTATTTTCTTGGGTGTCTCCTTCCCTACCTCGTTCGACGAGAATTATAATTTTTTTACTGACATTAGTAGTATTATTAGGGGGTGGTTTAATACCATTTTTATTGTGGGCAAAATCAATTAAATTATGAAAGCTGTATATTGAATAATTGGGTGTATTTTAATTTTGAATAAAACCAATAATTTGTCGATTTTTGCTAGGGTAGGAAGTAGGGACGTTGCATAAAACCCTAATTATCAATTATTACAGCACTTTCGGAGTTAGTGAGGTAGAAAATTTTATTTTTTTAAAGGTGTTAGTAAATTGGGTAACATGACCTTCCAGGTTGTTACAGTCTAGAAGACTGTGTTACAAGGTGTTAGTAAATTGGGTAACACGACCTTCCAGGTTGTTACAGTCTAGAAGACTGTGTTACAAAGATATTAAGTGTATCTCACCATCCTCAAAATTGCTGTAATTATTAATTATTCATTATTTATGAACCCATTAAACAGATTTTCTGATAGAGCAACAGATTATGCTAAGTATAGACCTAACTATCCAAAAGAAGCAATTACTGCTATAATAAGTGGTTTTGAAAATCCTTCTGAATTAGTAGTAGCAGATATTGGTGCAGGTACAGGAATTGGTTCTAGAATGTTAGCTGAACAAGGAGTCAATGTAATTGCTATTGAGCCAAATATTAATATGATAAATGTTGCTACTCCTCATCCTTTAGTGAAATTTCAGGAAGCAACTGCGGAAGCTACTAATTTGCCTAATGAATCTGTTGATATAGTAACTTGTTTTCATGCTTTTCATTGGTTTAATTTGGAACCTACTCTACAGGAATTTCATAGAATTTTAAAACCATCTGGCAGGTTAGCAGTTGTCAGAAATAACTGGAATAAACAAGATGGATTTACTAAAGAAAATAGTAATCTAATGAAGCAGATATCTCAACATTATTCAATTGCCAGAAGGAAGCGTTCTTTTTCGATTACATCTTTAGAAGAAAGCCCACATTTTGTTAATTTTAGACATTCAATATTTGCTCATCGACAAGAATTAGATTTACCAAGTTTAATAGGTAGAATTATGAGTTCTTCATCCGTACCAAATAAGGGTTATGAACGGGAAGAGATTACCAAAAATTTGCAGATATTATATGAACGATGGGTAGATAAAAAAGGTTTAGTTTATTTAGTTTATCGTACCGATTTATATCTTGCTGAACCTGGGATAATAATTAGGGCTTGCTAATAAAAAGTGTGGGGAGGGAGAGTGGGGAGGGTGGGGAGAGTGGGAAGTGTGGGGAGGGTGGGGAGAGTGGGGAGAGTGGGAAGTGTTGGAAATGTCGGAAGTGTCGGAAGTGTTGGGAGAGTGGGGAGTGTTGGGAGAGTGGGGAGGGTGGGAAGTGTTGGAAATGTCGGAAGTGTTGGAAGTGTCGGAAGTGTCGGAAATGTCGGAAGTGTTGGAAGTGTCGGAAGTGTTGGAAGTGTTGGAAGTGTCGGAAGTGTCGGAAGTGTCGGAAGTGTGAAAAGAAGGAGATAGTAGAAGTAACAATTGTTCATTGATGTGTCTACTCAGTCAATTTATCCCTGACTTTTCACCGGCTCCTACCTGTTCCCTATTCCCTCCTTTCTATAGACATCTCTAAAAATTAAAAATCTAATCAATTCTTATTCATAAATAATCAATTACTCCCTCCTGTTCCCTATTCCTTATTCCCTATTCCCTCTTTTCTATAGACATCTCTAAAAATTAAAAATCTAATCAATTCTTATCCAGAAACAATCAGTTACTCCCCCCTGTTCCTTGTTAAGTGTTCCCAGTTAAGTGTTCCCTCTTTTTTGGAGATGTCTAATATGATATGATAAATATTGTCAAAGTAAAGTCTCTAATTTCGAGACAAAAAAGTAAAGATTGAGAAACTAAAAATAAGGCTAAAAAAATTAATATGAGACTTGATGAAGCAGTAGAATTTGCAGAAAATCCTGAACCTCGTTGTCCTTGTGTCCTATTATTAGATACTTCAGCATCAATGACAGGCTCACCTATTCAAGCTTTAAATGATGGGTTGGAAACCTTTAGAGATAATTTAATTACTGATGATTTAGCCAAAAAAAGAGTAGAGGTTGCCATTATTTCTTTTGACAATCAAGTGAAAATTGTCCAAGACTTTATTACCGCTGACCAATTTGAGAATCCAGTATTAACTGCTCAAGGACAAACTTTTATGGGTACTGCTGTTCATAAAGCTCTAGATATGATTGCTGCTCGGAAGTCAGAATATCGGAATAATGGTATAACTTATTATCGACCTTGGGTATTTTTGATTACTGATGGGGAACCTCAAGGAGAATCAGAAAAAGTTGTTAAGGAAGCAGGCGATCGCATCAAACAGGAGGAAGATAATAAGCACGTTGCCTTTTTTGCGGTGGGTGTGGAAGGAGCGAATATGGAGAAGTTGGCAGAAATAGTTCAGAGAACGCCTCTAAAACTGAAGGGACTTGATTTTCGAGAAATGTTTATCTGGTTATCTGCTAGTATGCAGCAGGTTTCTCATTCTAAGGTTGATGAACAAGTAGCACTGCCTCCTCCTGGATGGGGAACAGTTTAAATTATGGAAGGAAGAAGGAAGAAGGAAGAAGAAAGAAGGAAGAAGGAAGAAGTTATATAAACAAGATTTACACAAAAACCGGGTTATTGTTTGGGTTTGGGTTTGGAGACCAAACAAATATAGGATTGGGAAAACAAACCCCTACAGTTTTTTTGACAAATAATTAAGGAAAAATTTAGTAAATGTTAGGTTATGTCAATAGAAGTAGAAAGTCAGTGGCGAGTGGTATCGGTATCGGTGGCGGGTACAAGTCACGAGAAACGGGGACAACTATGTCAGGATGCACATCGCTGGCAAATTTTGTCAGAGAAAGTTTTAGTTGCTGCGGTTGCTGATGGCGCAGGTTCCGCAAGTTTGGGAGATGTTGGTGCTAAAATAGCTGTGGATGTGGCAGTAAAAACTATTGCTGAACAAAAGTTTCTCCCAAAAGATAATATTGGTTGGCAGTATCAATTAATTGATGCTTTGAGGGCAGCCAAAAATGCTGTTTTGATTGAGTCTCAAGTGAGAAATGTTGCAGCACGGGAGTTGGCAGCAACTTTGATTTTGGTGGTAGCTACACCAGAATTAGTTATTGCTGCGCAAGTGGGGGATGGTGCAGCGGTGGTGGGTGATGGAGAGGAGAATATTTTTCCGGTGACAGCACCCCAGACTGGTGAACATATTAATGAGACAACTTTTTTGATTTCAGAAACAGGTGTGGAAAATGCTCAGGTAAAAATTTGGTTAGGAAAACCTGTTTATTTGGCAATGTTTTCGGATGGTTTGCAAATGTTAGCTTTGAAAATGCCTATAGGTTTGCCCCATAGTCCGTTTTTTGCTCCTTTGTTTAAGTTTATGAAAGTGGTGACAAATGAGGAAGAGGCAAATAAGCAGTTGGAAGAATTTTTGCGATCGCCAAAGGTGACGGGAAGAACTGATGATGATTTGACTTTATTGTTGGCAAGGTATGGGTGAAGTCAGTTATCAGCTTTTTCAGTTATCAGTTATCAGCGTGAAGAGTAGTTTACAGCGGTTTTCATTACGGTTCCCGAGAAATCAGGAAACCACTGTAGGGAGGTTCCATGGAACCTCCCTAGGAGGTGTTGGTATCAAGATCGCCTTTTATAGTTAGGTTGGATAGAAGGAAGTGTGAGGAAAGCTAATGTGCAGGATAAACCCAAAATATTAGCAGGAAGTGAGTTTTGTAAAGGCTTTCATATTTAATCAGCAAGCCCTAATTATCAATTATCAATTATTCATTATCCATTATCCATTATTAATTATCTTTCTATTATTTAGCCAAAAATAAAGCCAAAAAATTGCTGAAGGTGAGACAATAGGTAACAAAATAGCTCCAGAAATATAAACCTGTAAACTAACTATTATATATACTAAATTACCAACAGCAAAAATAACTACTTGCTGATTACGTTTTTGTGGATAATTATTCAATATTAAAATAACACCTTTTCCGATAATAGCAGCTATCAACATCATCCATAAATCAGGAATAGGAACAACTAATCTATTAGTCAAAAAATGATGTAATAAATAAGCATGAACTTCACCCCCTGTTAATTTTTCACCATTACTCCAATGACGAAAAGCTATTGGGGGATTATCAATATTATCATCTCCAAGTTTTACTCCCGCATTCTCGTATCCACCAGGAGCTATTATTACTATTTGTTCTTTAATTTCATCCCTAATTTCAGTTATTTCACATCTACGAATTTTATTAGGTGCAAGGGAATTACTAGACTCCAAAAGTCGCCAAGCTGGAATACAATCATATACTTGCTCATAACTAATAGAAAAATCTACAATTGGATGAAGCCACATTTGTCCTAACCAATAAGAAAGAAGAGTCACTAAATTTGAACGAGCAATAGGAGAAAATAATTTTTGATGGTTAGTTCCTTTTTCTTGTTTCAGATAATCAGATAACTGACGAAATAAGTCAATCTTACTTTCTAAGTTTGGTAGTGGTAAATCATCATATTTTTGGTCATAGCTTAGTTTATAAACTAATGCCAACATAGAAGCAAAAGTTAAATCATCTTGGCCTGTATAATCTATAGTTATTAAATATCGATCATAGATATTTATGTCTCCTTGTAAGCTCCAATTTAAACTAGCAAATTCTTGATGAATACCATGTTCTTTTTCAGCAAAAATAAGCCATTTTTGTTTTTTTGCTGCTTTTTGAAGTTCTGCTGCTAAGAGGCGATCGCCTTCCCCACCATCAAAACGATCTAATAAATAATCAATACCAATTATTTTAGCTTGGGACTCAGAAATTTGTCTGACTAGACTAGCTAAATAGTCTCGTTTCATTATAGTAGAATTAGTAATTCCTGCTTTAATAATCGACTCATTATCAATTTGTACTAACAATACAGGTGGAGTTTTATTAGTCATAAATTGACCAGTTAACTGACGATAAATAGCTTGTATGAAAACTCGTCTATCTAACAAAAATTCTTGTATTGGTAACTGCCAAATAATGACTGCTAAGGATAGTAAAACTGTAGATTCTATGGTGGTAGGAAAATACTTTTTCAACCATTGTTTTAATCCAAAACGTTCAATTTTAAAAAGCTCAGAGTTAGGGCGACGAAATAGAGAAGGAATTAGATAAGCAGAAGGATAAGTCAGAGATTTTTCAGTTTGATAAAAAGTACGAGAAGTTTCTAATAAAGCTTCATGTATATCTTTATGTGCTGCTAAACTTTTAGTAAAATTAATGATAAATTCATGGGCAATTTTGTTATGAATAAACTCTCGCATAACTATGACTTGAGTTAATCCTAAACTAATTAGAGATTCAGCAATACCAATACCTTTACAAGAATTGAAAATAGCTGCTTGTAAACCATTTTTTATGGCTGTCTTGAGGGGAGTTTCCAGTTGGCTAATAGACATAAAAACACCAGGAGCAATACTAAATTCACCACCAGTAAAATTAGTTTCATCACTGTGACCAGCAAAAAACAAAATATCCCAACCATTAGGGTCAGCGATCGCTTGCCAAATCTTGATTTTCAATTCATCAATATTATCTCCTGGTTGCCACCCAATAAATTGAACGTAAGTAAGATGAGAAAGAGATTTTACTGCGTCACGGTCAGCTTGAAAATTTAGACGGTTATCGTCTCCAATAATTGTCAAAATTCGTGCTTTGCGATGAATAGGTTGTACGGTTTTTTCCAGAATATTTGTAGGGGTGCGAGAGATTCTAATTTTCCCTGATGCACCAAAACTACCACTTATTTCCCACGCTTCCCAAGGTAAACGTGCTAATTCTTCAGCGTTACAGGAAAGAAAAATATCAACCCAGTTAGAGTTGGGTTCATTGGTAGCACTTTTGATTTTTTCTCTGATGTCATATAAGTTTCTATCACGCAACCATTCGTTAAATTCGCTTACGAGAGTTTTTTCCTCTTCATTTAGTTTTGCTAACCAGTTAATTTCTAGTGCTGGGGTATCACCTTCATCTATCAGTCTTCCCCGTGAATTTTTAAAGTAGTAATTGTCATAAGCATTTTGCCAACGTTCATAATTTTCTATTAGTTTAGTTGGATAATAAAGAGTAGTAGAAAGTCTGCGACCATCTTGTGATGATAACTTAAATGAACAGTCTTGTTTATCTAAATTATCTACATTTACAGATTTAATTTCTATTTCTAAATTAAAATATTTCATTGAA
>NZ_JAYKGW010000078.1:0-2815 GCF_035285525.1 Okeania sp.
AGACAAGGTAGACAAGGTAGACAAGGTAGACAAGGTAGACAAGGTAGACAAGGTAGACAAGGTAGACAAGGTAGACAAGGTAGACAAGGTAGACAAGGTAGACAAGGTAGACAAGGTAGACAAGACAGTTTTAGTTGTGTCAGTCCAATGGGAAAAAATATTCCTTCGGTAAATCATGGCAGCAGATACTTCCAATTTACAGTCAAATTTGGCTAGAAATATTCTAGTGCAAAGAAATATAGCATATTTCACAGAAATGAGCTACAGGGTAAACGATGAACACATTATAGTGCGCTTCCCGTTGCTCGTGAGATACACCTATCGCGGACAACGGAAAGCGCTATAATTGATGTGATTTTTTCTGAAAAGTAAATTACTAAAAGTTATTAATTATGTTAGGTAAATTTTTTCGCAAACCAGAACCAGAACAAAGCGATCGCGTTCCTCCTGGTCAACACTTGGCTAAACGTTTTCCCGTATTAACTTATGGGGAGACTCCTAATATTACTACCGATGAATGGGAATTAAAAGTATGGGGTGCAGTTAAACCTGTATTTAATTGGTCAGATTTTATGGCAATGTCACAAAATCACTTGACAGCAGATTTTCATTGTGTTACTCGTTGGTCGAAACTTGATGTTCAATGGACGGGAGTAAAAGTTACAGATTTTATGGCTCATTTTGAATTAGATCCCAAAGCCATTCATATTATGGAACATTGCTATGGAGGTTACACCACGAATATTTTTCTGTCTGACTTCCTGAGAGAAGAAAATTTTTTTGCTCATACTCTCTTTGCTCTGATGAATCTTTACCTGTCGAGCATGATGGTTCCATGGGATTAGTACTTCCTCATCTTTATGCTTGGAAAAGTGCAAAATGGATTAATGGGCTAGAATTTTTAGACCATGAACAATTAGGTTTCTGGGAACGTAATGGTTATCACAAACGTGGTGAACCTTCGGCAAAAGAACGTTATAGCGATATTTAAGACTAACTGATTAAATCTAAAAGCATTGACCAAAAGTTTTAGCCTGTTTGGCTATCAAAAAGTGTTACCTTTTAAGTTATCTAAGTACGATTCCCGAAAAATCAAAAATTTAGCATACAAGGCATAATAGTTGTAGAAAAATCAATGGATGATTCTTCCTACTACCTCCTATCTACTTTCAATTTCTGTTGACTTTCTAAGGATGTTGTATATAACATCTCTCCCTAATTTCTAATATTTGACTTTATATAAATGACTGAACAAAATCAACCTCAAAACTATCCAGCGTCTGCAAAAATTACCTCTGAGTTTTCACCTTGGTTAACTATTTTGACTTATTCTATTGTATGCAAAATGCTTTTACCCCTTTATTTCAACCTAAAAGTTAGGGGTCAAGAAAAAATTTCTACTAATAGAGGAGCAACTATTCTGGCACCGACTCATCGTTCCCGGTGGGATCCTTTAATTATTGCTTATCTCGTAGGTTTGGTGAATATCTCTCACTTGCGATATATGGTCTCCCAAGAACAAACAAAAGGTTTTCAGGGTTGGTTTATTCGTCGCTTAGGTGGCTTTCCTGTTGATCGCAATAATCCAGGAATATCTACTATTCGTCATAGTGTTAAAATTCTCAAAGAAGGGAAAATATTGGTACTATTTCCTGAAGGAAGAATATATCCTGAAAATAATGAAATTCATTTTATTCAACCAGGAGTTTCTCGCATAGCACTACAAGTGATGTCTAGTGGTAATCAACCCCATCTACAAATTTTTCCTATTAGTGTTTTGTACGATCATCCTGCACCTCCACCCTGGCGATGCGGTGTCCAGATTAATATCGGCGATCCTTTAGAAGTCAGAGATTATCTTGGTACTTCTACAAAACAAGCTTCTGAAAAAATTACTACAGATATAGAACTTTCTCTGAAGCAATTACATAAAAAATATTAGAAATTTCTAGGAAAGAGTACTGCAAGGTTCTGTCACATACTCCCAAAATTCGGGTCGCTTCCCCTGGCGTTACATAATTTTTGGTCATTTCCTTTTCTTTCAGTTTTCATTTTATAGAATAAGGCTATTTGCCGGAAATTGCCAGGGACTTTCAAACTTAGTCACGCACCAGAAATTATGGTGTTTTGTCAAAGGGGAAGTTCAGTTATAAGCCATTTCATCCCCGTTCTAAAAAGAGACCGGGGTTTCCATTTTGCTTTTCCCTAAATAAAGTGAAGTATCTAGCGTTAAATGACAATCATGCTGATGCCATCTCTTCCTCTAAATCTTCTTCCTCTTCTAAATCTTCTTCCTCTACATCTTCTTCTACTTGACGTAAATGAATATGTTTACGTCCCAAGGAAATTTCAAACTCATCTCCTGGGTGTAAATCCATTTGTTTAGTATAAGCTGCACCAATTAGTAAATTACCATTGGATTGTACACTAATTCTATAACTAGCAGAACGTCCCCCACGCCCATTACCATTTTGTTTTCCATCTAATTTAATACCCTCAGCATCAATCAAAGCATTCAAAAACTTCATCATGTTAACTCTTTCAACACCATTTTTAGTAACGGTGTAGTAGCCACATTCTCTAGCTTTCTCTTCTTTAGTTAAGTTACCTAATTCTTTGACTTTTTTAAGTAAACTTTCCCCTTGTAAGGGTTCAGGATTTTTCTTTTTACCCATGTTTTTAGTCCTATAACACTTGACTACAGTTATTAACTTTTGTCTTGGCTTCTTGAAATTCCAATAAACAATAGTTTGATATTTGCTTTCTAAACTATCTTACACTAATTGTCTAAATATTTCACTTATTTCATCAAATT
>NZ_JAYKGW010000079.1:0-16794 GCF_035285525.1 Okeania sp.
TAACACTTGACTACAGTTATTAACTTTTGTCTTGGCTTCTTGAAATTCCAATAAACAATAGTTTGATATTTGCTTTCTAAACTATCTTACACTAATTGTCTAAATATTTCACTTATTTCATCAAATTTTTAAGACAATAATCTCAGAATAGTGGTTTATTAAATTAAACAATCATCTATATAATATGTAATATTAGCATTCAGCAATTAACTATCAACTATTAACCAGTTTAGTTGAATGGCCATTTAATATAGTTACAGCTATAAATTACTCTAGTCCCTGGAAATTAAATACTTATAGAATGAAGTTAACTACTCGTGGACATTATAGTGTTAAGGCACTATTAGATTTAAGTTTACAAAAAAGTAATACTCCAGTATCTGTCAAAGAAATAGGATTACGTCAAGGTATACCCATAGCCTATCTAGAAAAGTTACTAATAGAGATGCGTCGTGCAGGTTTAGTTGTCTCATTTCGTGGCGCTCAAGGTGGATATAAACTAGCTAAATTACCAGGTAAAATATCTTTAGGAGAAATACTAGAATCTGTTGGGGAAAAAATCGAACCTATACTTAGATATGCTCCCAATACTAACCACGCAGAAGACTGGGTTACTCATTGTATTTGGCTTATGATCAATAAAAAACTTTCTGAAGCTCTTTACAATATTTCCCTAGAAGACTTATACTATGATGTCCGTAGTTGGCAAGCTGCAGTAGGAGAAGAAACAAGTTTTGTGGTTTAGTTTCTGATAGTTTAAGTAGTGAGTATTTAGTAGTCAGCTATTAACTATAAGTGTAACCATTCAGCAGTCAGCAGCTATCAGAAGAGTGCTTTTAGCCCCTGATAAAAGCTTGATTAATTGAGCCAGAATAATCTTACTATAAAAGGCAGTTCACTTAACATTAGAGAGTCCATATTCATTGAAATTATGTCCTTAAGTACGGGTTCTCTTTGCTGTTAACGAAGTTCCTCCGGAGGAGGTTGGCTGACCGCTAATAGCTGAATGCTTACCAACTTCAACTACTCTTTTTCATACTTCAATTCTCTGGTTGAAAATATGCCATGAGTTAATAGATAATGAAAACTAAGCGCCTCAACAGAATTATAGTAAGCATTTCTTGTAGAATACTGCACAAACAGCTATTAAATATTAGCTATTCCTGTGTAATGCTACCCAAACAGATATATAATATCCAATTTTAAAGACTTACTATAAATGAATATGGCCTTGAAAATCAGCTTTTCTAGCAAGAATTAATTTACCTCAATTAAATCTTGCTTTCATCTAAAACTAAAATAAATACCTGAGAGTTGATGTCTGACGTGCAGAATGCTTAGGAATTATTAACTCAAAAAAATTTATAATTTTTCAATTTCTGTGACCCATAACTATACCTTCATTATTGTTTTTATAGCTGCTTGCCTAGATTATTTGATAGGCGATCCTTGGAGTTGGCCACATCCAGTAAAAGTCATGGGTTGGATAATTACTCATTACACTCAACTGGTTTTTCAACTTAATAAAAATTATGAAGAAAACCTCCCGGCAGTTATATTAAGATTGGCAGGTATATTACTGGCGATCGCTCTGGTTTTGGGTAGTGGAATTATTAGTTGGTTAATTGTTCAAGCTATACGAATAAATTTTGCTCAATTTCCTTTATTAGTAGTAATATTAGAAAGTATTCTATTAGCTAGCTGTTTTGCTGGTAAAAGTCTAAATATTGCAGCCAAAGATGTGGTTCAACCTGTTATAAATGGTGATTTAATTGAAGCACGTCAAAAATTAAGTTTATATGTAGGTAGAGATACAGAAAATTTATCAATTTCAGAAATATTTCGGGCAGTTTTGGAAACAGTCACAGAAAATGCTACAGATGGAGTAATAGCACCATTGTTTTACGCTTTAGTAGGAGCGATGATACCTCATGTAGGTAGTGTACCTTTGGCTTTTGCTTACAAAGCTGCCAGTACATTAGACTCAATGGTAGGTTACAAAGAAGCACCCTATACCCATCTAGGATGGTTTAGTGCTAAACTAGACGACGTTTTAACATGGCTGCCTTGTAGATTAAATGTACTGACTATAGCATTTCTCTCTCGCAAACCTCTAAATGTTTGGAGAATATGTCAAAGGGATGCAGTGAAAGACTCAAGTCCTAATTCTGGTTGGAGTGAGTGCGCTTATGCAGCAGCATTGGGGGTGCAGATGGGTGGTACAAATTCTTATAAGGGGATAGTTAAAGATAAACCGTTATTGGGAGATGCTATTGATCCTATTACCCTAGAAACTATTGATAGAGCTTTGAGTTTAACCCGGTACTGTTTTTTAATATGGTTAGGATTGTTTTTTATCTGTTATAGCAGTTTTTTAATTTATGAAGTAAAGTTTTATATCCCCCCTTACCCCCCTTTGTAAGCTATCCATTACCCACATAATTATTTACAATATTGAAAGCCTTATTAGTTAATGGTTTCGAGATTTAAAAATAGCAGATTCTTGACTTTTACTAGCATCTATGGTGCCTACCTGATACCGTGCTTTCCGACCTTCCTGATGGTTAATCCCTGCTTTGAGAAATGTTAAGAAAGATGTGGGTAAAGCATAGCTTTATAAGGGGAGGCAACAAAAAGTCCCCCTTTCTAAGGGGGATTTAGGGGGATTGTAAATATACTTCATAACTATGAGAGTTGCTATAGTAGTGGTTGAATAAATAGACTTCTCCCAAGATGAAAATAAAATCAATTCTTATTCATAAATTATCAATTATCAGGACTAAAGCCATGAGAAACGGAATTTTCTTGGTTTGAGATTGCTATCCTGACGGACTGCTTCACATTTTCTGATGTCATGCTGCGCTTTCCATGTCGCGGAGCGAAACGCTGTCGCTGGCGCTGCGAGTCGCGCCATGACAAAAATACGTTATGTTGCGTAAGTCCTAAATTATTAGGACTTAGGCATTAACGCTATCCGTAGGGTGCCTTAGTGGCAGGATCCCAGACCGATACTCTATATCTAGTGTATTTGCGTAAGTCCTGATTATATTATGTCTGTTGCGAGATACTGATAACTGATAACTGATAACTGATAACTGATGAGTAATATAGTAGAAATTTTATCCCCAGAGGAGTTACGACGAACTGTTAATCGTTTAGCTTCTCAAATAATTGAAAAGTCGAGAGATTTATCTCAAGTGGTATTATTGGGTATTCATACCAGAGGCGTGCCACTAGCAAAAATTTTGGCAAGTCAAATTGAATTACTTGAACAAGTGAAAGTACCTGTAGGAGCATTGGATATTACTTTTTATCGTGATGACTTAGATCAAGTAGGAATGCGAACACCAGCTAAAACACACATTCCTGTAGATATTACTGGTAAGGTTGTGGTGTTAGTTGATGATGTGATTTATAAAGGTCGCACGGTAAGAGCTGCTTTGAATGCAGTTGTGGAGTATGGTCGCCCAGAAGTGATTAGATTGGTTGTGTTGGTGGATAGAGGTCATCGGGAGTTACCTATTCATCCAGATTTTACAGGTAAAAAGTTACCTACTGCTCAAGAAGAGGAAGTGAAGGTCTATTTCCAGGATATTGATGGTAGGGATGGGGTGGAGGTATTTAGATAGATAGGTGTGGGAGGTGTGGGGAGGTGTGGGTGTGATATCAAATTCACTCTTTATGAACTACATCGCCATAACTAGGGCTGGCTTATTAAAAATGAAAGCCTTTACAGATAAACTTTTTAGCGTTTTTAGGTAGGTCAAAAGTACCAGCTTTTCAGTCTTGAAAGCTAAAAAATCTAGGATTTACGGTTCCCGAAAAATCAGCTAATTATGGGAGAAAATCCAGGGATAATTCTTTCTATAATTCCCCTGAATCCTGGATTGCAGGATTGCTGGATTCTGACTCCTCCCCCTACCAATTATACTTTCCATACGCAAACCCTAACTAAAATGCAACGTCCCTACTTTGAGGATAGGAATAGACATCTCTAATAATAAAAACAGGACTTACACGGGAGCAATCCGGTTTCTAGGAGAAATCCTGGTTTTGAACAGTAAACGTCTAGGCTCGTACCGGGTTTCTGGGTTCCCGTGGCTTTAGTCCTGATACAAAAATCATCAATTCTGTTTCTCTGCTCCCTACTCCCTTGAAAAAAGTACTTAAATAACTTAAAACCTACTTAAATTTCTGATATTATTGATACAATTTTTAAAATATAAAAATTTTTGAAAAAAAGTAAACATTTTGTAAAATTAGCTACGAAAAATTTATTTTTCTTCGTTTAAATTACTGAACAACAAATTTAAAAAAAATAGCTAGACAAATGGTGGTGGTGCATCATGTTTTTTTGGGATCAAGATAATATTTGGATATTATGGCTGCTGTGCCGAATGCTGTTCATTTCCATCTACCATTGTTTTAGCATTGTTCAGGACTTACGCAGAGACATCATATATAGCATTGAAAAACTTTAGATATATAGTGTTTCTAACTCAAAAATGGGTAAGTTCTGATTTTCATATCTAAATATAGATATGGTCATAATAAATTTAATCTTTTAAAAAGTTTTTATCCAGCTTTGTATCAATACAAGATAATTTTATCTAGTTTTGTATACTGGGTTTGTTTCTCATTTATGATATTTTAGGTAAGTATAATTTCCCAAAATATTTATATTAATTCCTGACTTTGGCAATGTTATATGTAAGCATTCAGCCATCAGGAAAAGGAGGAGTTTAAATAAAATATACAGCTTTTGTAGTTAAGATTTAATTCTGACTCAATTAGTAATAAACAAAAAAATAGACCTAATTTTTTAGATATTGAAATTAGAGATAAAAAATCTGTAAATTGAAGGAAAAATTATAGATGACAGGCAGTGTAGACAGCCAAACCCCAAAAAGCAAACTGAATAAGTTTGAGAAATTTAAAGCTGAAAAAGATGGTTTGGCAGTACAAACAGAACTAGAACATTTTGCCAAAATAGGTTGGGAAGCAATAGACAAAACAGACCTTGAACACAGACTCAAATGGTTGGGTATATTCTTTCGACCTGTTACTCCGGGGAAATTTATGTTACGGATGCGGATGCCCAGTGGTTTTATTACCAGTGAACAAATGCGTGTCTTAGCAGAAACAGTCGAACGCTGTGATGAAGGTAATGCCGACATTACAACTAGACAAAACTTACAACTGCGGGGAATAAAAATAGAGGATATTCCAGATATCTTTAATAAATTTGAAAAAGTTGGTTTAACCAGTGTTCAGTCTGGGATGGATAATGTCAGAAATATTACAGCTTCCCCAGTGGCTGGCATTGATGCTAACGAGCTCTATGACACCCGTGAGTTAGTTAAGCAAGTCCAAGACATGATTACTGACAATGGTAAAGGTAACTCAGAGTTTACTAATTTACCACGAAAGTTCAATATAGCGATCGCTGGTTGTCCTGATAATTCCGTCCACGCAGAAATTAATGATATTGCCTTTGTTCCCGCCTACAAAAATGATAAATTTGGTTTTAATGTTTTGGTAGGAGGCTTTTTCTCATCCAAACGCTGCGAATCTGCCATACCTCTAAATTCTTGGGTAGAACCAAGTCAAGTCGTTGGTCTTTGTCGAGCTATCTTGGAAGTATATCGGGATAACGGACTCCGGGAAAATCGGCAAAAATCAAGGTTAATGTGGCTCATTGATGAATGGGGACTAGAAAAGTTCCGGTTAGAAGTTGAGCAAAAACTGGGGCAAACTTTGGAACCAGAAGCTCCCAAAGACGAAATTATTTGGGAAAAACGAGACCACATTGGTGTTTACAAACAAAAACAACCAGGGTTAAACTATGTGGGATTAAATGTTCCTGTCGGTAGATTTTATGCTCCCGATATGTTTGATATCGCTCGTTTAGCAGAAGATTATGGGAATGGAGAAATTCGTCTGACAGTTGAACAGAATGTTATTATTCCTAATATTCCTGACTCTCGACTAGAAGCATTTCTAACTGAACCCATCCTTGAAAAATTTTCTATCGATCCTGAACCATTAACGAGAGCTGTAGTTTCTTGTACTGGGGCGCAATTTTGTAAATTTGCCATCATTGAAACTAAAAATCGTGCTTTAGCAATAGCTAAAGAATTAGAAGCAGAACTATCAATACCAAAACCAGTACGTTTTCATTGGACTGGTTGTCCTAATTCTTGCGGACAACCCCAGGTGGCAGAAATTGGTTTGATGGGTACGAAAGCTCGTAAAGATGGAAAAGCGGTTGATGGTGTTGACTTGTACATGGGTGGTAAAGTTGGTAAGGATGCTCAACTTGGTACTTGTGTACAAAAAGGTATTCCTTGCGAAGACCTGAAACCAATATTGCGGAATTTGTTAATTGAAAATTTTGCTGCTCAACCAAAGTAAATCAGTTATCAGTTAACAGTTAGCCTCCTACGGAGGAACTGCCTTATTGTAGTGGTTTGGTCTCCAAACCCTCTACTAGCATTCTACGGAGGAACTGCGTTAACACTTATCAGTAACTTTGGCTAAACCCATCAATATTGTGGGGGTTTGGTCTCCAAACCCTCTACCCAATACTAAAATTGATTTTTACCGATCGGGACTTACGCATGAGGTACGAAAAACATGGGTTTGAGATTGGTTCCCGACCGTCGTATCGGACGAAAATACGTTGCAGTTGCGTAAGTCCTGATAGTGCTTAAAACTATTGCGCAATAGTTTATAAGTACCTTTTCGTAAGTCCTGCTGATTTTTTTTTATTCGCACTAAAAGCAAGAAACCGGGTTTCTGGGTAAGTTACAATGTCTGTAAAGGGTTGGGAGACCAAACCCCTACAGCATTTAATTTTACCGATACTACCGAATTTTATCACCAGGAGAATATTGTTGGTAAGGGTTGGGAGACCAAACCCCTACAGCATTTAATTCTACCCATACTACCGAATTTGATAAGCAGGAGAATATTAACAATGTCTACTACAGTCAATGCCTCAAATGATACAGTCAATTCTTCAGATACTGCTTCTGAAACTGCCTTGTCTTTAGGTATGAAAATCATATCTGTTATGGGATTAACATTATTTACTGGCTCTTATGTTACCAGTTGGCAGCGTTCTCTAGCAGAATATGCTAAGGAACAACAAGGTGAAACTATTGTTGCTACATCTGATGTTTCGTCACCAACTGCCACAAAAACTCCAGAAGTTGGTACTACCGGAGAAGTTGATACTACTGGAGAAGTTGCTCTGGTAGTAGCAGAAGAAACTATCGTAGTTCCAGAAACTCCAGTAATACCAAAAATTACTGATTCCGATATCCTCAATAAATTAAAGACTTCACTTTACAATAAAATAGACACAAATTGGAAACAATATCCTACGTTTTCAGAAAATCTAGTCTATCAAGTCACAACGAATGCTGCTGGAGATATTGCTAAATATCAGCACATCAATGAAGCAGCTTCTAAATACATATCAGAAACTCCTTTACCACAATTGACTGGTTTTAGCACTACTGATGTAGAAGAAAATGCTAGGGAACCAATTGCAGAATTTTTGGTGGTACTGACTCCCAATGGTGTCATTCAAGTTAATCAATGGGTGACAGTAGAGGAAGTAGAAGAGTAGGGGAGAAAGATTGTGGTTGGGTTACTCCTGCACAGAAGCAAGCTACGTTTCATGCTACGCAACCCTAAGAGGAACAACCCAACCTACCCGCCAAAAAATAATAAATTTATTGGCTCATAGCTTCAGTCATATCAAAGATGACTAATATCAAATCCGCTGGCTTTGGAGAATAAGGTTTCTACCATGAGTATTGGGGAAAATTCTTAGTTTGTGGAGGGTTTGGAGACCAAACCCCTACAGCGTTAAATTCTACCAAATTTGATATAAATTTTCTATCTAAAATAACTAATAACTGAATTATGTTAACAGAACTCTGGACTTTTCGCGGTCGTTACCGCATTCTTCATTTAACTTGGTTTGCCTTTTTTCTCTCTTTTGTTGTTTGGTTTAACCTCGCACCATTAGCAACATCACTCAAAGCAGACATGGGTTTAGAAACCTCTCAAATTAGAACTATTGCTATCTGTAACGTTGCTCTCACAGTACCTGCTCGAATTATCATCGGTATGTTACTGGATAAATACGGACCCAGAATCACTTACTCAATATTGCTAATGTATGCAGCTATTCCCTGTATTGGGTTTGCTTTAGCTCAAAACTTTAGCCAGTTAGTAGTTGCTCGTTTGGCATTAAGTATTGTCGGTGCTGGTTTCGTAATTGGTATCCGTATGGTAGCTGAATGGTTTCCACCAAAGGAAATAGGTTTAGCAGAAGGTATTTATGGTGGTTGGGGTAACTTCGGTTCTGCTGGTGCTGCCTTCACATTGCCAACTATAGCTGCTTGGTTAGCCTTTGGTTCCGGTGATGTATTGAACTGGCGGTTATCCATAGCTCTCACAGGTATTATTGCTGCTGTTTATGGTGCGTTTTACTTTTTCAATGTACAAGACACTCCACCAGGTAAAGTATATCAAAAACCAAAGCGTGCCAGAGGTTTAGAAGTTACTACCCCAAGTGATTTTGTTTTTCTCCTGGCGATGAATGTTCCTTTAACAGGTGTTCTCTGTTTGTTAGCTTGGCGCTTGAGCAAAGTTGGTTTCTTATCTCAAAGTCAACTTTACATTGTTTGGGCAGCACTATTAGGTTTGTATCTTTTCCAAACTTATAACTGTTGGGCAACGAATCAAGAGTTAGTTGCTGGAGAAAAACGCTATCCCCCAAGCGATCGCTATAAATTTTCCCAAGTAGCAATTTTAGAACTGACTTATTTTGTGAATTTTGGTTCTGAGTTAGCAGTAGTATCCATGCTCCCTGCTTTCTTTGAAAATACTTTTGGTTTAAGTAAAGCAATGGCAGGGATGATTGCTGCTAGTTATGCTTTTATGAACTTAGTATCTCGTCCTGGTGGTGGTTTAATTTCTGATAAGTTGGGTAGTCGTAAGTTAACCATGACAGTATTGACTGCTGGAATGGGAGTTGGTTATTTGACAATGGGTAATGTGAATGGAAATTGGTGGTTGCCTGGTGCTGTAATGTTGACCATGCTTTGTTCTTTCTTTGTGCAAGCTGCTGAAGGTTCTACTTTTGCCATAGTTCCTCTGGTGAAGCGTCGGGTTACTGGTCAAATAGCTGGTAATGTTGGTGCTTATGGTAACGTGGGAGCAGTGGTTTATCTGACTTTATTTAGTTTGTTGCCGGAAGGTGCTATAGGTAATCAGATTTTCTTCCAAGTTCTAGGAGTTCTGGCATTAATTGTATCATTTTTCTGTGCTTTCATGTTAAAAGAGCCAGAGGGTTCATTTGCTGAACACCATGAAGGAGAAAATGAGCTGGAATCTATTCCTTTGCTTGCTAAAGAATAGACAAAAAATTAAGATTTGATCGTAGGGGTTTGGTCTCCAAACCCCTACAAGGAAGTTAATTATACCGATACTACCTGATTTGATATCACCTCATTTTTTTATAAAGATAGGAATTACGCAAAGATACTATATATAGAGTCTTGCTCAGTTACGAGATACGCTTTTTCGTATAGGGAATGCTCCGCTTTCCATGTCGCGTAGCGTTTCGGCGCTTGAGCCGACATATAAAGCGGAGCTTTGCGGAACGCCAAACGCACCCTACAGATAGCGTCCATGCGTAAGTTCTGATAGAGTCAAAAAACTATTGCGTATGGGGTTTTAAGCACTATATTTAGGGTCGCTGCGTAATATAAAATCCGGTTGAATAGTCGTTATATAGTTGTGGCAGATCCGGAGACGGGGAGATTGAAGTGTAGAGGACTTAAGCAAAAGAACGTATTTTTGTCATGGCGCGACTCGCAGGGCAAGCGATAGCTTTCGCTCCGCGACATGGAAAGCGCAGCATGACCTGAGAAAATGCGAAGCAGTCCGTCAGGATAGCAATCTCAAATGCCTAAAACTCTTTGATCATGGGTAAGTCCTGACTATATAACGGGATTTTATATAAGTCCTGAAATACTTTTTCAGCAACTCCTAAATAGGGTTTGGGTATGGAAATCTCAAAATACTGATATATAAAGTTTTATGTCTGGAAAAAGTACCTGGTTTTCAGCTCTTCATAGTCAAAAAGGAGCGCATCTTAGGCAAGATAGGGGCTGAAAATCAAGGGAAGATTATTTTGTAGGGACTTTGCATAAGGGCGTCCCTACTCCTCTATAATCCCCATTCTCATAAGAATTCTGGATTCTGGATTCTGACTCGTATTCTTAACTAAAAGACTTTTTCAGCAAACCCTAAATAAACTTAAAGTCAGAAAAATCAATAGTAGTATTAATAGCATTAGGCAAAACAGAAATACCATTGATAACTGCTAAATTAAAAGCAGGATTATTATCATCTTGAAGATTAGAGTCATATCCTAAAAGAACGTTGCCATCTAAATTATTATTTACATAGATAAAGAAAGCAGGATTTCCGCTAGAACCATTTTGATTTTTCAAAATAGAATTAACTTGCTGTACATTTTCAAATTTATTCTCAAAAATAATCAGTTCTTGTTCGCTAATATTTTGACCTTGTGAACCTAAATTATTCAGAGAAACTATCACACTAGAAAATTCTGTAGCAGTACCAGGAGGATTAGTGAAATCACCAAATTTACTCGATCTAAACAGAAATACATCATTTTCGTCATCAAAATCAGTAATCACATCTATTCCTTCATTAGGAACTTCAAAAAAGAAGGCATCATTTCCCTCATCACCAGTTAATGTATCACTACCAAATCCACCATTTAATACATCATCTCCGACATCTCCATTAATAGAATCATTTCCAGCATCACCACTTACAGAGTCATCACCGATGCCACCAAAAATCTGATCGTTTCCAGACCCTCCAAGTAAGCTATCATTACCAGTTTGACCGAGAATACTGTCATTATCAGCACCTCCATCAATAGTATCATCACCGGAGTCACCTGTAATCGTATCATCACCGGAGTCACCCAATAAAGAGTCATTATCATCTGCACCAGATAAGGAATCATTACCTGTACCTCCATCAAGAGTGTCATTACCGATTCCTCCATCAAGAGTATCTTGTTGTCCTCCTCCTAATAATAAATCCGCACCTTCTTCTCCTAACAAAGAGTCATTATCAACACCACCGTCAAGAGTATCGTTACCTACTCCTCCGAATAATGTATCAGGTTGTTCAGCTCCAAACAAAGAGTCATTACCAGCTTCCCCTAATAAGGAATCCGATCCTGGTCCACCATCTAAAACATCATTTCCACTACGACCACTCAAACTATCGTCGCCAGCATTTCCGAGCAAGTAGTTACTTTCTTCAGTACCGTTAATGTTATTATTGCCACTGCCTCCTTCGATAATATCATCAATAACCGCAATACTAAAAGATGTATTAGGAATAGTTCCACCATTACCATCAGAAACAGTAAAGGAAAAAGGAAAGTTACCTGATGTACTACCTGGAGTATAGAGAATTAAATTGTTATTAATATCAGCTTGAGAGAAAGTATCACCAGCCTCAAGGTCTTCCTCAACTAATCTCAGATTACCTTGGGTTGGTACTCTAATAATATTGTAGGTGATTTCGGCTGGGATGTTGTCAGTATCTGTCACTAAAAGATTGGTACTCAATATATTTTGTCTACGTCCATTTTTAGCAGCAATAATATTGCGGTTGTTTACTAGCTCTGGTGGATCGTTGACTTTAATATTGACTTCAGCACTATCAGAATTATTATTTCCATCAGTAATAGTGTAGGTGAAACTATCATCTCCTATGAACCCAAGGCTGGGAGTGTATGTGTAGGTTGTACTATTTTCTTCTACTAAAAATCCGTTGCTTGGTGTACCGATAACAGAAATACTGAGAGCATCTTCTTCTGGATCGGAGTCATTTTCTAATAATTCTGAAACCGTAATAGTTAGTGATTCATCTTTATTAGTTATGAAGTCGTCATCCTGTGCTTCTGGTGGTAGACTAGATGGTGCGGGTGTGACACTTGGGGTAGGTGTGGGTGTGACACTTGGAGTGGGAGTGGGTGTTGGTGTAGGAGTGGGTGTTTCTTCAAAAGGTGGTGGTGTAATTTCTGATAATGTGACAAAATCACTAGCGTTAATAGTGTTGCTTTCAACTCCTACTAATACTGCTAAAAAATCACCGTTAGTACCACCTACACTAATAATTGTATTATCAGGATTGTCTGGTGATGCAAAAATACTCAGTTCTGCAAAGGTCAAACCATCATTGAGGCCGATTAAATCTTCACTACTAAAATCATTGATAAAGTCAGCGCTACTAACTCCTGGACCTCCTGAGTTAGGAGTAATATTGAAGGTATCTTGACCAAGACCACCTGTAAGGGTATCTGCACCAATATCTCCTGACAGAAAATCTGCACCAACTCCTCCCACTAAAGAGTCTGCATCTTGTCCGCCAAAAAGTTGATCGTCCCCTGAGTTTCCTTCTAGGGTATCTCTACCTATTTCGCCAAACAAAATATCGCCACCATCATTTCCAGATAAGCGATCTTCACCTGTACCACCCAATATTCTATCATTACCAATGTCTCCATCAACTGTATCGTTGCCTCGATCGCCAAATAATAAGTCATCTTCTCCACCACCATCAATACTATCATCCTCTTTACCTCCATAAATAGTATCATCACCCGCATTTCCTTGGATAGTATCACTGTCGCGATCGCCAAATAATATATCGCTACCACTATTTCCCAGGATAGTATCTAAATCTTTTCCCCCCCGTAAACAATCATCTCCGAGACCTCCATCAAGACAGTCATCTCCAGCATTGCCGTTCATTTCGTCTTGACCTTCACCCCCCAGGAGAACATCATTTCCATCTAGACCAAAAACTGTATCATCTCCAGACAATGCGGAAATTGTATCTACTATTAAACTGCCAATGATGGAATCGTTGAGAATAGTTCCTTCTCCTAAACCTTCAATCAGAATAGGTGGTGATAGTTCGACTTGTTGTTTAACTCTATCTGTCATCTTGATTTTTCCTTGTGATTATTTTTTGGTATTAGAGCGTGTTTTATTTATATAGAACCCATTTGGTATTTCTGCAAAGGTACAGGTTTTTGGCAAAAAACTCAGGAGTCAATCCACCCCGAACCCCTACCTTGGAGGGGAAAAGGAGGAGCAAGTTTTTTTATCACGCTCTTATCCGGACATGATATAACTTAACGTTGGACAAGTCCTGGAAAGAGGGAATTATATTTATATTTAATATTCCCTGGTTTAGCTACAAACTATAATGTTACATATATAGAACTTAGACATAAACGCTATTGGTAGTGCACCGTTTCATTTTAAATTGCAATAGGAAATGGGGTAATGGGGTGATGGAGTGACGAAAAAAGCTAATGCACTATTTGAGATGTAGGTTGGGTTGAGGGATGAAACAAGGGCAAAAACCTTTCTCCCCTACTCCCTCACTTCCTCATGTACTATTTTAGGTGAAACACTCCAGTAGAGATGTAGGTTGGGTTAAGGGATGAAACAAGGGCAAAACCTTTCTCCCCTACTCCCTCACTTCCTAATGCACTATTTGAGGTGAAACATTCCAGTAGTGAACCGTTTCTTCTTAAATGGTGCATTGGGCGTAGGTTGGGTTGAGGCACGAAACCCAACAATAATAAATCTTTGTTGGGTTTCACTATCGTACCGCTACTTGGTGTGCAAGGAACAACCCAACCTACATTCTTAGGTCAAATACTCCAGTAGAGTTTGTTTTCCGTTCTTGAGCAGACATGAAACGCTACGCGACATGAAAAGCGCACTTCTTAATGCACCAAAAGTCTATATTATATACAGGACTAAAGCCACCCGAACCCAGAAACCCGGTACGAGCGTGGATATTTATTGTCAAAAACAATAATTTACTGTAGAAAGCATAAGTCCAGATATATTATTTTTCTGTAAATTCTACGCAAAGCGACCAAGAAACCCGGTTTCTCAACAAAATTCCTGGTTTTAGTAACAAAAAGCAATAAACCCGGTTTCTGCGTAAGGATTTTTCTGTAAATTCTCTTTATTTGCATAATGTTTAGTAAAAACGATATATATCTAGGGCAGACGAGAAGAAGTTAAAAATATCAAAATCGGCCAAAGTACAGTTGATAATTTGTGATATACTAAGTGTTTAGAAATTCTCAGTTATCAAACTCTGGCCAACTTGAACTCTTTACATTGTATTCAGGTTGCATTAATGACTTGGCCTTAGCCAATAACTATACTGTTGTAAGATTTAAAGATAACTACTAATATAGAATCTGATTGAACAGTAGTTGTCCCTATCGACCAAGGGGAACCAATCTCTTAAACCCCTGAGATTGCTCCCTTCCACGGTATTACCCCTCCCAATGACTTGGGTGTAGTAATTATCCCGGTTATAGGCTTGACCAAATAGTAACCTTGCAAACAAAACTAGATAATCTCAACCAAAACCAACTTTCCTTTGCGAATTTACTTGTTTATTTTTTTAGGAGCTAGAAAATATGGCTTTCACAGAATTTGATCCAACAGTAAACTCAGTAGAAGATTTAGTCGATGCCATCCTCGCCCCTGGGGCTACCTTGACACCTAAACCTGGTTCAATAAACTTTGCAGGTGCTGTTGTTCCAGACTCTCCTACCGTTGGTGAAACTTCTCTATTTGGCATTGGTCAAACCTCATTCTATGATGGTAGTCTGGATTTAGGATTTGCTTCAATTGATTCCGGCATTTTACTCACATCTGGTGATGGCTCTCCCCCCGAAGAAAATACTTTCTCTAGTTATGGTGAGCATCAACTGGGGAATACTGATGCTGACCTCCAAACTGTAGCTAACAGTGCTTTTGCTGGAGCTGGTACAGTTCAAGATGCAAATATTCTAGAGTTTAAATTTGACATCAAAAATCCTAGCGTCAAGTCCATAAGCTTTGATTTGGTTTTTGGTTCTGATGAGTTCCCTGAGTTCTCCGACAGCTCATTTGTAGATGTAGCTGGGGTCTTCGTTAATGGTACCAATGTTGCTTTGTTCAACAATGATTTGACTCAACCCTTAAGTGTGATTAGTAAAAATCTGACTTTGGGTAACTTCATTAATAACGATACAGCTAGCTTTTTTCCCATTGAATATGATACAGCTAGCATTCTTCCCATTGAATATGATACAGATAGCATTCTTCCCATTGAATATGATATAGATAGCTTTTTTCCCATTGAAGATGATACAGATAGCTTTTTTCCCATTGAAGATGATACAGATAGCTTTTTTCCCATTGAAGATGATACAGCTAGCATTCTTCCCATTGAAGATGATACAGCTAGCATTCTTCCCATTGAAGATGATACAGCTAGCATTCTTCCCATTGAATATGATGGAGTTAGCTCTGTTCTCAGTATTATTGCTCCTGTGGAACCAGGAGAAAATACACTCAAATTTGCCGTTGGGGATACTGGCGATCAAGTTTTAGATTCAGGTCTGTTTATTGCTAACCTTGATACCAGCACATTAGATGTAGGAGGAGTTAGTAGTTCTGGCGGTGGCAGTGGTATTTTAATTTCAGTTACAGAACCTAACAGTGATAATATTCTAGCCAGTGGTGACTTAACAGTTGCTCTAGCTGAGTTCTTTAAGGCTGGTGATACTGATGATGTGGTTAATGCTGGTCCAGGAAATGATGTGGTCGATACTGGACTTGGTGATGATGTAATCAATGCTGGTCCTGGTGATGATGTGGTTGATGCTGGTCCTGGTAATGATGTGGTTAATGCTGGCCCTGGTAATGATTCAGCGACTACAGGTCTGGGTAATGATAAACTCAGAGGTAGTGATGATGATGATACTTTAAAAGGTGGTCCTGGTCAAGACACTCTTAGTGGTGGTAACGGTGAAGACGATCTCAGGGGCGGAGGAGATAACGACAAATTAATGGGAAATGCTGATGCTGACATTTTGCAAGGTAATTCTGGCAATGATATCTTGCTAGGGGGTACTGGTGATGATACTCTTCTGGGGGGTATTGGTCGCGATCGCCTTAACGGTGGACCAGGAAATGATGTCCTCACAGGTAATGCTAGTATTGACCGCTTTATCTTTAACAGTAATAAAGCATTTAACCGCAATGATTTTGGTATAGATGAAGTTACTGATTTTTCACAAGGCGCAAGAGATATTATTATCCTAGACCTCGATAGTTTCACTGCTATCAACAGCGAGTCGGGAAGAGGTTTCAGCATTGCAACAGAGTTTGATACAGTGAATAGCGATGAAGATGCAGCAACTGCTGATGCAGTAATTGTATATAATGAGAGCAATGGTAATTTATTCTATAATCCTAATGGTAGTGCACCAAACTTTGGCAGTGGTGGTCAGTTTGCTACTTTAACAGCCAGTCCATCATTAGATGCTGAAGATTTCTTCCTCAGATAGCGATCGATCTAGAGTTGGAAACAAACCCGGTTTCTTGAAGAAACCGGGTTTGTGGAAAGTGAAATTAGTTCCTTGAACTTTAGCTTGGAGCTAAGGAATTTATTCCTTGGTGGTTTGAGCTGATGTGCTTCCTCAGACTCTAGAGCTGAGAACAAACCCGGTTTCTTCAACGGATTTGTGGAAAGTGAAATTAGTTCCTTGAACTTTAGCTTGGAGCTAAGGAATTTATTCCTTGGTGGTTTGAGCTGATGTGCTTCCTCAGACTCTAGAGCTGAGAACAA
>NZ_JAYKGW010000080.1:0-9167 GCF_035285525.1 Okeania sp.
TATTTTTTCTCAAATTCCCATTTCTTCATATAATCAAAGATGCTGATAACTGATAACTGATAGAGGAGATTTCAAACATATTTTTAGACTTCCATCTGCTTCAGTTTCCATACTTTGTTGTTTAGAGCTTGGTTTAACTTTTACTTGAAAAATAGTCATCTATTCTTTCTCAAATTCCCATTTCTTCATATAATCAAAGATGCTGATAACTGATAACTGAAATAACTTCTATAGCAATCCTAAATAAGTTGTAAGATTTATAAATGCGGGGTTTGGTCTCAAAATCCCTTATAGCTTGGGTTTAGAGGCCAAACCCCTACAGGTTTTTCCCACATCTTATTCCTGATTACTATATATTTCTAACCTTCTTCAATTTCCTGACAAATACGTTCTAAAGTTTCCTTTGGGTTCACAGCAGCAGTAATAGGTCGGCCAATTACCAAATAATCAGCACCTGCTTTAATGGCCTGACCTGGAGTAAGCGATCGCTTTTGGTCTCCTTTTTCTGCCCAACTTGGTCTTACTCCGGGACAAACTAAGGTAAAATCATCTCCACAAACTTGTCGCAACTGTTCTACCTCTTGAGGAGAACAAACTGCCCCACTTAAACCAGATTCTTTAGCTAACAATGCCATTTGCAAAACATATTCTGGTAATTCTAAAGGAATTTTTAGGTCAAAAGCTATATCACGAGATGTTAAACTTGTCAAGACAGTAATAGCTATTAATTTGGGTGGGTTTTGCCCTGTAGCTTTTGCACCTGCTACAACAGCTTCTTGTGCTTTAGTTAAAGCATTTCTACCGGCAGTAGCATGGATAGTTAATAAATCGACCCCATAACTAGCAGCAGATTGACAAGCTCCCACAACAGTATTAGGAATATCATGGAACTTTAAATCCAGAAAAATCCGTTTTTGACGTTCTTTCAGGATTGAGAGAATTTGAGGACCACAACTAACAAATAATTCTAGACCAACTTTCCACCAGATTATTTCGGGTAGTTCTTCTAGGAGAGCGATCGCTGCTGCCTCAGTTGGAACATCTAAGGGAACAATAATTTTATCAATAGTCATTATTTTTGCTACACT
Organism: Okeania sp.; assembly: GCF_035285525.1. Taxonomy (GTDB): domain Bacteria; phylum Cyanobacteriota; class Cyanobacteriia; order Cyanobacteriales; family Microcoleaceae; genus Trichodesmium. The sequence goes on from NZ_JAYKGW010000080.1 coordinate 1,089, forward strand.
ATAAAAACTATAACGTTATAGTTTTGACTAATATTCTAGAGACTAGAGATTTTCTTTGATTTTTCGTCAGAAATTTTCTCTACTCATTTTTTTCTGAGTGGAAGTCTGAGTATTCAGTCTGAAAAATTTCTAGTTATCTATTTCTCAAGATTTAGACTAAAAACTATAACGTTATAGTTTTGACTAATATTCTGGAGACTAGAGATTTTCTTTGATTTTTAGTCAGAAGTTTTCTCTCTTTATATTTTTCTGAGTGGAAGTCTGAATATTCAGTCTGAAAAATTTCTAGTTATCTATTTCTCAAGATTTAGACAAAAAACTATAACGTTATAGTTTTGACTAATATTCTGGAGACTAGAGATTTTCTTTGATTTTTAGTCAGAAGTTTTCTCTATTTAATTTTTCTGAGTGGAAGTCTGAGCAAAAGTTTGAGTTAATTTTTAACCAAACGAACAAAGTTCTTTTTACCTACCCGTAAAACCTTACCATCAAGTTCCGTGGGAGAATCAAAAGTTAAATTCTGGTCAGAAATACGCTCATCATCTAAACGAACAGCTCCTCCAGCAATTTTTTTTCTAGCTTCAGAACTACTCTTACACAAACCACTAGCACTAACAATATAAAATAACTTGGCGGGAAACTCCACAGAAGCTAAAGAAAATTCTGGCACCGCCCCAGTTTGACTCATATCTCCCTCAATCACCATTTTCACAGCCGTTTCTTGAGCGACCAAAGCAGCTTCCTGACCGTGATACTGAGACACAATATCCAAAGCCAAAAGTTTTTGTCTTTCACGAGGATTATCAGAGATACCATCAAGAGGTAAATTTGTCAATAGTTCAAAATACTGTTCTATCTGGTTATCCGGAATTTTTTCCAACTTAGAATACATACTCAAGGGGTCTTCCGACAAACCGACATAATTTCCGAGAGACTTAGACATTTTCTGTACCCCATCAGTACCCAACAAAATTGGCATTAACAGACCAAACTGAGTCTTCTGACCAAAATGACGTTGTAAATCTCGCCCTACCGCAATATTAAACTTTTGGTCAGTCCCCCCCAACTCCACATCAGCATCCACAGCTACAGAATCATAACCTTGCATTAGGGGATACAAAAACTCATGGATATAGATCGGATTTTCCTGTTGATAACGAAGAGCAAAACCTTCCTTAGCCAACATTTGCCCCACAGTCATAGTTGCCAGAAGTTCCAGAGTCTTTGCCAAATCTAATTTAGACAGCCATTCTGAGTTGTAGCGAATTTCTAACCGTCCTGGAGTATCAAAATCCAATATTGGTCGGACTTGCTCCAAATAAGTTTTAGCATTTTCCTTTACCTGCTCTGGAGTTAACTGCCGTCGAACTTCAGATTTCCCAGTCGGGTCTCCAATTCTTGCGGTAAAATCTCCTATGATTAATACTGCTGTATGTCCAGCATCTTGAAATGCCCGGAGTTTTCTTACGGGAATACTATGGCCTAAATGTATATCAGATCCCGTAGGGTCAATTCCCAATTTAACTCTCAAAGGACTATCTGATTTAGTTAACCTTTGGATTAAATTTTCATCTACGTCTTGAGAATTTGGTTGATCAGGGAATATTTCGCTGATTCCACGATGCAGCCATGTAAATTTATCAGTCATTATTTAATCTTAATTTTATTTATAAAAGCTTGATTTTAAGAGTTATTCATAGCAATTTTAGATTGGTTGTGATAATTTTTAATAATAGTTATTTTTCACCAAAAAATCTTTAAAATTTTCTAAGTTGCCAATCTAAAAGCTCTCCTACCTGAATGTACACTCCCAATTCAACGGCTACCCTACCTAACTCCTTACTAAAACCAAAATATAGGATTGCCATAACCGAAATGACTTAGTTCTGCAGTCAGTCTAAGTACTAAAATCATAGCAACCGCCTTGGCGGTTAGGAAATGGATGGATGATGAATCAAAGACCACGGGAACACTTTTCCAACTTTTCCAACTGTTCCAACTGTTCCCTGTTCCCTGTTCCCTGTTCCCTGCTATAAAAATCAGGAAATCTAGTTAAGGAAGTTTAATTAAAGTGTCAACTAACGTTCTCTCCAATAAACAACAAACAAAAAAAACTAACTCTGAACCTTCACCAGTATTCGAGTTCGTTCAATCTGTCAGTAAAGTTACAGCAGGTACAGTATTAGGCATTACTATGCTGACTAGCTCATTAGTTGCTGGTGGATTGGTAGGTTTAGCTATCAGTTTCCGTAATCTCCCAGACGTAAGGGTTCTCAAAAATTATACACCTTCAGAAACAACTCATATCTATGACATTAAAGGTAGACCACTCGCAAGTCTCCATGATGAGGCCAACCGAGAAGTAATACCTCTCGACCAAATTTCTCCACACTTAAAGCGGGCAGTCTTGGCCATTGAGGATAGTAATTTCTACAATCACTACGGTATTTATCCCATTGGTATTCTGCGGGCCTTGGTGGCCAACTTGGAGCAGGGTAAAACTGTTGAAGGTGGTTCTACCATAACTATGCAATTAGTCAAAAATTTGTTCTTATCTCCCACAGCTAAACTTAGTCGGAAAATAGCTGAAGCAGTTTTGGCGATTAGAATGGAACAAATTCTGGAAAAAAATGAGGTTTTAGAATTATACCTTAATCAAATTTACTGGGGTCATAATCTCTATGGAGTTGAAACTGCAGCTAAAAGCTATTTTAATAAGTCTTCCAAGGATTTAACTCTAGCGGAAGCTGCTTTAATGGCAGGTATGATTCCTGCGCCAGAAGGATATAGTCCTTTTATTAATTATCAAAAATCTAAGCAAAGACAAATAACAGTTCTAGCTAGAATGCGAGAACTAAATTGGATTACTGCTGAAGAGGAAGCAGAAGCTCTTAAACAACCTTTGTTAGTGGGTAAAGTTACTTCGTTTAGCAAGAGTAAACTTCCCTATATTACCAATGCAGTTATTCAAGAATTAAGTGAGAGGTTTGGTAAAGATGCTGTTTTGAAGGGAGGAATGCGGATACAAACTACCATTGACATGAACTTCCAACAGATGGCCGAAAAAACTGTGACCGAATGGCATCAGATATTATATTATCGTGGACTTTATCGGAGTTGGGATAAAGGTCAATTGGCATTGGTAGCGGTCGATCCACGGACTCACTTTGTCAAAGCGATGGTTGGTGGGGCAGATTTTAAGACCAGTCAATATAATCGTGCTGTTCAAGCTCGTAGACAACCAGGTTCTTCGTTTAAGCCTTTTGTTTACTATACTGCTTTTGCTTCGGGTAGATATTCACCATATTCGATAGTGATGGATTCTCCTGTTAGTTATCGGGATGGTGGTGGTTATTATTCTCCTCGAAATTATGGTGGTGGATATTCTGGAGCAGTTAGTATTCGTCAAGCTTTACAATCTTCTTTGAATATACCTGCTGTAACGATTGGTCAGAGTGTTGGACTAAATAAGGTAATTGAGGTTTGTCGCATTTTGGGTATCAAGAGTCCGATGGAACCTGTAATTTCTTTACCGTTGGGTTCTGTTGATTTAACGCCTCTGGAAATAGCTGGCGCTTATGCTACTTTTGCTAATAGTGGTTGGCATTCTGATACAACTTTTATTGTCCAGGTAACGGATACTAGCGGAAATGTATTGTTGGACAATACTCCTAAACCAAAATTAGTTTTGAATCAATGGGCTGTGGCATCACTTAATAGTGTATTAGTGGGTGTAATTGAAAGTGGTACGGCTACTAGGGCAAGAATCAGTCGTCAAGCTGCTGGAAAAACTGGTACTACTTCTTCGGAAAGAGATGTTTGGTTTGTTGGTTATACTCCTCAGTTAGCAACCGCAGTTTGGGTAGGTAATGATGATTATCGACCACTTAATTATGGGGCTACTGGGGGAACTACTGTTGCACCTATCTGGCGTGATTTTATGAATCAAGCTATGAGTGGTATGCGTCAAGAATATTTTCCTCCAGCATATAAGTTTGAAAAAGACAGACCGTAGTAATTTTCTAAGGAAAGCATTCAGCAGTCAGCTATTTATTTTACTTTGAGATAAAAGCTATATAATTAAGCAATTTTATCTGATCAAAAATTCAGCTTTCACTTTCTTTATTCGTTTAAATATCCTCCTTAAGGTTAAGGTTTTTATTGCTAAATTATGCAGTTATGACCAAGGAGGTTAGCTGACAGATAATAGCTGAATGGTTCTTTTTGAACAAACTAAAAATAAAAAATATGGCTAGAAGAAAACTGCTTCTTTCTCAATATTTAACTCAGAAAGTAAGCAGCTTTCTTTTCAAATTTTTTATATGGTTTGCCGAGCATATTTAGCTGTGATTAATAAGCAGTTATTTATTGTGACTAAATTAGGACGACTTTTCTAATTCTGATTTCATTCTTTCTAAGGTTATGTGCATTTGATCGAACATTTGTTGGGGAGTAATACCGAATTGATTTAACTGAGTTTTGAGTTGTTCCATAGTCATTTGAGCCATGAAGTCTTCAGATAATTCAAATCTTTTCATAAAAATACGATATCTATCCATCATAGATTCCATTTGTTCTATATACATCTTTTTACCTTCTCGGTCAAATTTGCCATAACCACTTCCGAGGTTAATTAATGATTGATAATCCTCAAATAATTTTTTGGCTTCTTGTTGAACTACTTCTGAATCAAAGAATCCCATAGCTTTCCTTTTTTTTAAATCTAAGATTATATTAACTAAATTTTGTCAGACAGGCTAGAATTTTTTACAGGCTGGAAACCTACTTTTTGACAGTTATTACTTCTATCTTAATATCTGTTAATTAGTCTGTACTACTATTTATTGAATTATAACATTAATTGAGTGGTAGATATTGAACAACAATAGTGTGGAAATACCTATATGTTAGTTCGTCAAACCATATATCAGTTATCAGTTATCAGTTATCAGCACTCAGCTTTTAAATATCTGCTAATTTCTTAGTGTTAACTCTATATTTTTGACTAATGGATAATTTAAGCATTCAGGAGTCAGCTATTAGCTATCAGCTATTAACTCTTGAAGCAAATCTATAATTTCTGGCCAGAATATATACATTAAGTTTAACAATGTCAGATATATGGTTAAAAAGTAGAAGTTAAAAGAGTGCTTCCCATTCATTTTTATTGCGCTTGAACTGACTGCTGACTACTAATAGCTGAATGCTTACTGGATAATTAATTAGGGCTTGCTGATTTATCGGGAACCGTAAAAGTCTGTTGGTAGGGGTAGAAGTCAGAATCTAGAATCCAGTAGTCAGGAGAATTATAGAAGAGTAGGGATGTTGTATGCAACGTCCGTACAAAAGAATAGTCCCTTGATTTTTACCCTATCTTGCTCAAAGAGTTGAACTTTTGATTGTTCAGGAATCCTACTATTAGCCCTAATTATTAATTATTAATTATTAATTATTGAAAGGTTGCTTCTCTTTCTAATAATAAAGTTACCGGACCATCATTCTCTATTTCGACTTGCATCATTGCTCCAAAAATACCAGTTTCTACCTTTAAACCACTGGGTTTTAATTTATCTACAAATAGTTGATAAAGTTGTTTAGCAATTTCAGGAGATGCAGAATTATCAAAAGATGGACGACGACCTTTACGACAGTCTCCATAGAGAGTAAATTGACTAACTATTAATAATTCACCATCTATATCTTTGACAGATTTTTCCCAACGGTTATTGTTACTATTTGGGTCAGGAAATAAACGTATGTTTAGACATTTGCGTACCATCCAATCTATTTCTGTTTCTGTATCAGTTTTGGCAATACCGACAAGTAAATTTAATCCTTTATCAATTTTACCAACAATTTCTCCATTTACTTTTACTTGGGAAAAATTTACTCTTTGGATAATAACTCGCATCTTTCAGTCATCAGCTCTTTCAGTTATTAGTTATCAGTTATCAGCTTTTTCAGTTTGATGAGGTACATTCATGGGAGCAAGATGCACGGTTATTGAAAAATCGCACTGATTAAGATTTAATGATTATAGCAGTTTTCATGTTTTATAGAGTACAGAGATTTGGGTTTAAAGGAAGAAGGAAAAATTTTTGTAGTCTACCTTTCTTTGTGAAAAACGCTATAATATCTTTAACTTCATATACTTGGAATATGCTGTATATCAAATTCGCTGACTTTTAAGAATAAGGTTCTACTATCAGAAAAAAGCAAAAACGCCTAGTTTGTAGAGGGTACGGTTCCCGAAAAATTGGAGACCAAACCCCTACAGTCTACTTAAATTCTACCAATACTACTGGATTTGATATTATCAGTTATCAGCTTTTAAAGATTTCCTAATCCCTTAAATTATTAATTGTTAATTATTAATTATCCATTAATAACACATTCTTCTAATTGCGATCGCAACTTCTCATGTTCTAAGTTTTGACCAATTAAAACTAACTGGTTTTTTGGCTTACCTTTCCACTGATCGTCATCAATAGTAAACCGCTTACCACTTAGATGGAATATATGTCTTGAAGGGCTTTCTTTAAACCATAAAATACCTTTGGCTCGGAACACATTTGTAGGTAATTGATTATCTAAAAAATTCTGGAACTTCTTAATAGAAAAAGGCTGATCACTTTGAAAAGAAATAGAAGTAAACCCATCATTTTCTAAGTGGTCAGAATGATGGTGATGATGGTCATGGTCATGGTCATGATGATGATGATGTTCATGTTCATGTTTATGGTCATGGTTATCAGATTCTATTTCATCAAAATACTTATCTGACTGGAACAAACCCACACTTAGAATTAACGGTAAAGCTACTTCCGATTGTTTAGTTCTAATAATTCTGGCATCTTTTTTAACATCTCTAATTTTCACTTCTAATAAATCTAAATCTGCTGCATCAACCAAGTCAGTTTTATTCAACAAAATAACATCACCATAGACAATTTGACTATATGCTGCTTGGCTATTAAATAAGTCGATACTATAGTTAGCAGCATCTACCAAAGTAATAATTGAATCTAGGCGAGTCATATCTCGTAACTCAGTTCCTAAAAAAGTTAAAGCTACTGGCAATGGGTCAGCTAAACCAGTAGTTTCTACTACCATATAATCAATTTTTTCTGGTCTTTCTAAAACTTGATAAACTGCATTAACTAAATCTTCATTAATCGTACAGCAAACACAACCGTTACTAAGTTCTACCATTGTCTCATCTGCATCAGTAGAAACAATTAATTCATTATCAATTCCAAGTTCTCCAAATTCATTGACTAAAACAGCAGTTTTTACACCCTGTTGATTTTGCAATATATGGTTAAGTAAAGTTGTTTTTCCACTGCCAAGAAAACCTGTAATTATTGTTACTGGTAAACCCTGTTTTGATACATCCATTTTTGAAGTTTCTAATTGAGTAGTTGTTGATTCCATAGTCTGGCTCGAAAATTACGTTTATTGTGATTTTTAATTGGGATTAAATAAGTAATCAGCATTCAGCAGTTAGTAGTAAACTTTTTTAAGAGAATTTAAACTCTTCATCAACCTTCTGGTTTATAGAAAATGGGGATTTAATTTAGAGCTACAAAAAGTTAATGACTGATTGCTAAAAGCTAATACTTAGTTAATAAAAACAAGAGTTGTATTGCCTCTAAATTAAAATTGAAGCTGTCCTAATAAAACATAGATAAGCAGAAATATTTACTTTCTATTTAGGCTAGTACGATTATTATAGTAGGTTAAATACTTCTCAAATAAGAAAACTAACTTAAATCTATGTAGCAATTTTCAATAGGAATTACTGATTAAATTTAGAGATATTTCTGTTTTTCTAAGATACAATACTGCGGGCAAGATGCCCGCACTACAATATTTTCAGCATTTACCTTGTACGTAATTTGCCCAAAATCTGCTTATCTGTGCGTCTTTCCCTCCCCGGATCTGCATCCCCTATAGCTTGCCTACCCCCTTATCCTCCTTATCCTCCTTATCCTCCTTATCCTCCTTATCCTCCTTATCCTCCTTATCCTCCTTATCCTCCTTATCCTCCTTATCCTCCTTATCCTCCTTATCCTCCTT
>NZ_JAYKGW010000081.1:0-25965 GCF_035285525.1 Okeania sp.
CGGAAGAATAACGAGTACAAAAACAAAGATGACATTGGTTTCACCAGAGGTGTTCGTAATACTAATGACTTCTACAACTTTACTCTAGATTCCGATAGCAACTTCACCCTCACATTAGACCAATTGAAGCGTGATGCTAATGTGATGGTACTCGATGACGAGGGCAACATGGTTCTGAGTGGGTTCAACCCTGGTAATGCTCCAGAATTTGTGAATGGGGAATTAGAAGCTGGAGACTATACTGTTCAAGTATTTCCAGTGGGAGCAGCTAAGACTAACTACTTCCTGAAAATGAACGCCGATCCTATTACTGGCGGTGGTGGTGGAGTGCCAGACCCAGATCCAGTTCCAGAACCTGGAGAAGACCCCGATGGTACTCTAGCTACTGCTAATGACTTGGGCAACTATCAAATGAGCGCACAAAGTGGTGCAGTTGGCTTTAGCGAAGACGGATATGATGATCTTAACGATTATTATAAGTTTACGCTTCCAGCAGCCGATAATGTGCAGATAGTTTTGGACGATCTAGACCAGAATGCTGATTTAAGTCTCTTAGCTAGCGATGGGTCTATACTCTATACCTCTTCTGAATCAGGTATTGACCCTGAGTTTATTAATGTCTCATTAGATGCTGGTGATTACTACCTGCAAGTTACAGCGGTTGGCAGCGCCCAAACAGATTATACGGTTCAATTTTTCTAAGCTCGTCTTGTAGTAAGCGTTTTAGCACTAAAATAATTAACTTTGTAGAGATTGCTTCGGCTAGTAAATTGACTCTTTTTTTAAGGTTGAGTGTAATATTACCGCCTCCCTGCGGACAAGCACAATCTTTTTAATCGGTACTTTATTTAGTTGCAAATCCCTTACTACTAATTAACTCAAACTAAAAATTTTCAACAAAACAAAGGAAGAAAACAATGGCAGAGATTCTTCAAGGTTCCTCTAATGGCTCCTGGGGCAAAGCTGACCCCGGGCCCAACCCCAGTCCCAAACTTTATCCTGGAGACCCCGATACCACTTTTCGTTGGGGAAAACCAGCTTTCGATGACTTAGAGCCAAATGGTTTAATCTTTACTGGAGGAAGTTTTACTGGGGAAATTGGTGAGCAGTTTGAAATAGGTAAGCTCAACTACTTTAATGGTTCTATTTATGTAGAAACAGCAGTAGAGTCTGTACCACTGGAAATCGAATTAGATTTAGACGTTCCCACAGATGAGACTACTACTTTCACTTTCGATTTAGACTTAGATACGACTTTAGATACCTCCGATGACATAGACCTGTGGTCTGATTTCGTCTATTTTCCAGAAGTGTTGCCATCGGAAACTTTCAACATTGATGGGAAAAAATACACCCTAGAATTAACTGGCTTTAGTAAAGATGGGGGGGAAACTCTAGAAAACCGTTTCCGAGTCAGGGAACAAGAAGCAGATGTAGCCAGTTTATTTGGGAAAATCACCAAGGCGCCTATAGGCGATGTCAAAGATCCGAATGCTTACCCAGAGGGTGCTGTTGATATTGGCGACTTGAACAAACGAACCAAAGAATACCGTAATACCGAGGAAATTGGTTTTACTGAAGGTGGTATTCGTGACTTACAGGATTTCTACAGTTTTAGTCTGAGTAAGGAAAGTGAGGTTGACATCACTTTAGACCAACTCAAGCAAAATGCTAACGTGGAAATTGTGGATGGAGATGGCAGCACAGTATTATTCCAATCAGTAGAACTGAACCGGAAAAAGGAAAATATTACCGAAAATTTAGAACCAGGTGAATATTTCATCCGGGTTTATCCTGAAGGAGATGACCGCACTAAATACCGCTTGGGTGTAAATGCTGAAGCACTGGACAACGAAAAAGACGAAATTGCTACTGCGAAAGACCTGGGCAATATTGGACTGGAAGAGGTAACTGAACTCGACCGGGTAGGCTTCGGCAAGGGTAAAAACCGGGACGAACAAGACTACTACAAATTCAGCCTCAACGAAAAAAGCGACTTTTTCCTGACTTTAGACCAACTGAAAGGAAATGCCAACGTTGAAGTTTTAGATGATGATGGTACTACCGTTCTTTACCAGTCTCTTAACAGTAGCCGTAAAGCAGAAAAGATTCGCGAAGAATTAAATCCTGGAGACTATTACGTTCGTGTCTTTCCTCAAGGTAGTGCCAAGACAGACTATCGGTTGGGTCTAAGTGCCAATCCGATGATTGATGAACAGGATGACAAATCACCAGGTATTGATTTAGGAACAGTTACTGAGCTGACCCCTGTCGGCAAAACTGATAAGCTCGGTAGCAACAAAGACCAGGTGGACTGGTACAACTTTACTATACCTGTAGAGAGCGATGTCAACATTACCTTAAATAAACTCAGGGCAGACCTGAACATAGAAGTATTCGATGACGGTGGTGAAATAGTTGATGATAGCACGAACACTGGTAAAAAGACAGAAACAATTGAATTAGAAGAGCTAGACGCGGGAACTTACACAGTGAAAGTTTCTCAAGGTAAGGCTGGTGCTAAGAGTAACTATCGCTTGGGTATAACTGCTGCTGTTCCTTACGTTGACGACTATCCCACTCCAGAAGAATCTCTGGATTTAGGGTTGGTTCCTGAAGGGGAGACAATAGTCTTCAACAACGAGATGGGTCGTACAGTGGGTCGTTCTGGTCGGGACGAACGGGACTGGATTAAGTTTGAAGTTTCTGAAGAGAGCTTTGTTGATATCAACTTAGGTCGTCTGCGTCAAGATCTAAATATGACATTGTATGATGATGATGGCGCTACTGTTCTCAATAATGCCCGCAGTAAGAGTCGCAAAAGCGAAAATCTTGGTGTCTTTTTGGAAGAGGGTACTTACTACGTTGAAGTCAAACCTCAGGATAATCAGCGTAGTGACTATCGGTTCTCAGTTAATATAGAGGGACTTCCTGATGACGGAGGGTTTGAAGTTGGTGACCTTCTAGCTCAAGGTGGTAGCTACAGCAAGTTAGGGGAAAAAATCGGCTTTACTTCTAGCGGAATCCGCAACGTGGTCGATCGTTATAAATTTACCCTCACTGAGGAGAGCGATGTAGAGATTGACCTGACAGGGTTGAAAGCAGATGCTAACCTCGCCTTGTACAGTGACGATGGTACTTTCTTACGTGATTCCCGTCAGAGTGGTCGTAGCAACGAAAACATTAGCGACACTCTAGAAACTGGTGATTATTATGTATATGTAACACCACAGGGCAATACTAAAACCAAGTACGATTTGGATATTTTTGCTACTGGTGCAGGTCCTGACTTAGATGGTGGTCCCGTACCGGAAACCTCTTTGTACAATGATATTGGGACTCTCACTGAAGATTACAGTAAGTTTGAGAATGTTGGTTTCGGAACAGGTACTAATCGTGACGAAGTAGATTTCTATCGCTTCATCCTCAGCGAAGAGAAGACCCTGAATATCACTTTAGAAAATCTGACCGATAACATCAATCTGGAATTGCTGGATAACTCTGGTGCAACCATTTTTGATTCTCGCAACTCTGGTAAGAAGAACGAACAAATCAATGAAGATTTAGATCCTGGTACTTACTACATAGGTGTTGAGCCTCAAGGCAGCGCTCGTGGTGCTTACAACTTGAATATTACTGGTGCAGGGTCTGGTTCTAGTATCGATCCAGACGGTGGTAAACCTCCAGAAAACGTCAATGATATCGGCGTTCTGACTGCTTACGAAGAAAGCGATACCATTGGTTTCACTACAAGCTATCGCGATGTTAATGACTACCGTAAGTTCACTTTAAGTCAGGAGAGCAAGGTTGACATCAATTTAACTAACTTGAATGCCAACGCTGACTTAGAGTTACTTGATAGCGATGGTCTGACATTATTAAACCGTTCTGCTAAAGGTGGTAGCACCGATGAAAAAATCAATACTACTTTAGAAGTTGGCGATTATTATGTGCGGGTATTACCGAAGGGTGCTGCTAAAACCAGCTATCAGCTAAATATGAGTGCAAATGGAGTAGGGGGAACAGAAGACGACACCCCACCAGGAATTTCTCTTGGTACTGTTACTGATTCACTCACTCAGGGAGGCAACCTTGGCTTCGGTTCTGATACTAATGACTATTACAACTTTGATGTTGCTACTCCTGGTTTTGTTAGCGTCGCACTTGATGGACTCATTGCCAACGCTGACCTAGAGCTATATGATAGCACTGGTAACGTATTAATTGGTAGTTCCACCAACTCTGGAAGCACTGCTGAAGAAATTGATACTTTCTTGAATGCTGATACCTACGTTGTTCGTGTATTTGGTCAAGGTAATCAAACTTTCTATGACTTAAGCGTTTCCATTTAATAGTGGTAGTAGGAGGGCGATAGTCTTTCTACCTCATTTTGATAGAATAGACAAACTGTCTATTCTGCCTTTAATTTTCCTATTTTCAGCATTGGTAGTGCATCTAGTGTTTTCACACAAAACTTAAGTATAGGAAGCTAGAAACCTGGTTTTTCCTAGATGTCTATTGTCAAAAACAATGATTTATCTGGGAAACCGGGTTTCTTTTTATTTATCCCCCTTTGATGCGCTATCCCTGATCAGGAACTCCTGAAACCCTTGTGGGAGCAGGGGAGAAGGGAGAAAACATCATACTAGCTAAGTAAAACTGCTTAAGCGATCGCTCTTCTAATGTGTTTTTTTATACATTTTTCTCCAGAAAAAGGCGAACTAAGACTTACACATAACTGGTCATTAATGCCCAAGTTTTATGAAAAGCGAGAGATGTTTATAAAGCATAGCTTTGAAAGGGGGGCAGAAGAGATAGCTTTGAAAGGGGGGCAGAAGGTATCCCCACAACCCCCCTTTGAAAGGGGGTAGAAGATGCAAAGTTTTTCATTAACTAATTATGCGGATTCTATATCAGTCCTGATTGATTAGTACAGCCGAAAATTGTAGGGGTTTGGTCTCCAAACCCCCCACGAGTTCATAGTCGTTATTCCATATTCCTCAAAAAAAAAATTATGGCCAAGACAACTAAAAGCCAAATAACCAAAGTAGTAGATAACAAAGGCGGTTTAGACCCAGACATAGTAGACGTAACTATTGTACCTGGAGATGATGTCACAATTGACATCACTGCCAACGTTACGAAAAACAGTTCCACAAAGCAACCTCTAGACCTAGTTTTTCTCGCCGACCTTTCCGGTTCCTATAGCGATGACTTGCCAGTATTGCGGGACTTAGTTCCCAAGCTGGTTTCCTCTGTTCGAGATGTCCAGCCAAATAGTCAATTTGGTTTAGCATCTTATGTTGACAAACCAAAGTCTCCCTTTGGCAATAGCGGGAGCGGGGACTATGTATATAAGACAGAGCAAGAACTAACCAAATCTAAGAACGATTTTCAAGACGCGATGGATAGCTTGAAAACTAGAGTTGGTGGGGACTTTCCAGAATCTCAACTTGAGGCATTAATGCAGGTAGCTCTCAGGGAGGAAGAAGTAGGCTACCGTAAGAACTCTCGCAAGGTGGTGGTTCTCTCTACTGATGCTGACTATCACGAAGCAGGAGACGGAAAGAAAGGAGGTATCACAACTCCTAATAATGGGGATGCAGTTCTTGATGGTACACCAGCAGGTACAGGGGAAGATTATCCCAGTGTTGCTCAAGTCAGAGATGCTTTGCAAGAAGCAGGTGTGGTTCCGATTTTTGCTGTTACTAGCAATCAGAAAACAAACTACGAAAAACTGGTTGATAAATTAGGTTTTGGTGCAGTAGAAGTATTATCGCGAGATAGTTCTAACTTAGTCAAAGTAGTAACCAATGGTTTAGAAGAAATCTTCAGCGATTTAACCATGGTATCTCAAAGTGATGATTTTGGTTACGTTAAAAAAATTAAGCCTGCTACTTACGAAAACGTCCGTTCTGGGGAAAGTCGCACTTTTGAAGTGACACTGGGTACAAAAGATATGACTGCTGGTGAAGACAGTCTTTCTTTAGAAGTATTGGGTTACGGAGAAACTGTGGTTAATGTTAGCACTTTTGTGAATACAGACCCTGTAGCGAGAAATGACAAGAATAAGAAAAAACTCACCACCGATGAGGGTAAAAAATTGATCATTAGACCAGGAGTATTACTGGCAAATGATACAGATGCAGATGGTGACAAGCTAAGTATTACCAAGGTCAGCAATGCAGACAATGGTAAAGTGAAACTTGCCAAAAACGGTAAAATAACTTTTACCCCTGATAAAAACTTTAGTGGTAACGCAAGTTTTGAATACATTGTTGATGACGGCAATGGAGGTACTGATACTGCTAAAGTTACTGTCAAAGTAGAGGAAGGTAATAATAAGCCAGTTGCAAAGGATGACGCCACTTTTTTCTTCTGGAATAAAGCTCGTACTATTGAAGCAGAAGATTTATTAGAGAATGATAAGGATAAAGATGGCGATAAGTTGACTATTACTAAAGTCAGCAAACCTACAAACGGAACAGTGAAATTAGATAAAAAAAGTGGTGAAATAACTTTCACTCCTGATACAGACGTTATCAAGGGGAGTTTTGAGTACACTATTAGCGATGGGAAAGGTGGTCGAGATACGGCTAAAGTAGAGCTGGGAGCGCTCGGAGACCGTTCGGCGATCATGCCTCGTTCTGCTAAAGTAGATGACTTAACTGGTGCAGAAGAAGGAGAACGCTTTGTTTACGACGACTTGCTAGATGCGGGCAACAATATCACTAACTTTGAAGTAGGTGACGATATCATTGTTCTTAGCAATGTATTAGGAAGTGTTGGTTATGAAGGCAGTGATGCGATCGCTGACGAGTATGTTCGAGTTGTATCCAAAGGTGCAGGAGCGATGGTGCAGATTGATCCCGATGGTCCAGAAGGTCCTGAAGGCTTTGCTCCATTCCTTTCTGTGAGAGGAGTAACAGCAGAAGTTTTAAATGACTCTAGTAACTTCGCGTTTTAATCTAACCAGAGAAAGATGATATAGGTAGTACAGGCAAAATGCCTATGCTACCTATGTTTTTTTAGTTATAGCGTCTATTCAGAGAAACAGGGATAATCACTTCATACAGAGCTTTTCAAATGAATGAACCACATCGCCATAACCTTGCATCTTGTAGGGACGTTCCATGGAACGTCCCTACTGTGGTTTACTAATTATGAAAACCGCTGTAATCCCCTGCTTACTTGCTAAAGGCGATCGCGACTTCCACCAACATCTTGAAAAACCATAGCATCAGATTTGCTGAAAAAAGCAGAGTTTTGAACCCACCCCTAACCCTTTTCAGGAGGGGAAAATAGAGAAAGTAGAAAGAATAAATGTTCCTTGATTTTTATATCCAACTCTTACCCAAAATCCTAATTTTTTGGTAGCTCAAGCTGGAAAAGTTACACTTTTTTTCACTCCTTAAAAGCACTTTTCTTGATCTGTAAATCTCAAAGTATTTACAGCTTTCTACTATATCATAATTCTACCTTATCGTCACTACTCTTCAGCCAATGCTATTGCCAAAGCTACTCCGTTGAAGTATAATTAATAATTTATTTAAAAATAAAAAAATTATTATGACAACCGAACAAAAAATAGCTAATTTATTTCAAATGACAGATGAAGTTTGGGCACGTTATGCTAATCCTTGGAGTGGATTAACTAGATTTTCTATATTACTTAGGACTTACGCAAAGGGACTATATATAGCGTATCGGTGCGTGACACTGACGTTAACGCACCCTACTAATAGCGTTCATGCGTAAGTCCTGTTACTTTTAATTATTGTTTCTATTAGACATCTCCAAAAATAAAAAATCAAATCAATTCTTATCCATAAATTATCAATTATTTCTTCCTGTTCCCAGTTAAGTGTTCTTAGTTAAGTGTTCCCTCTTGTCTGGAGATGTCTATTTGGATATGAACATATACTATATAACCGGATTCTATATCAGGGGCGGGTTTATGTAAATTCTAGAATAAGCATGAAAATTTCTGATCAAACCCGCCCCTACCCTATGCACTATTTTAGCTGTGTTAATCCACTACTGAACTGATAACTGAAATGATTTGTACCTCATCCAAACAACTGAACTTTGCAGAATTTATTACCCAATATGGGGACAATACAAGCTATGAATTAATTGACGGAGAACTAAGAGATATGCAGCCTAATGGTGTTTACGAAGCTGTTGCTGGAAGTATTGCTGGTAGAATTTACAGCGCTTTTCAAATGAATGAACCACATCATCATCACCAAAATCTTGTAGGGACGTTTCGCTGCGCGACATGAAAAGCATTTTTGTTATGCAACGTCCCTACTGTGGTTTACTGATTTCTCGGGAATCGTAATGAAAACCGCTGTATGTGGAAGTTTTTCGGAATAATTTCAACTGGTTGATTCCCAAAAATTCTGTGGTGCGGGCATCTTGCCCCCGTACTGTAGGTGAAATAACTGCCCTACGTCCTGATGTGATTGTTTTAGACAAATCAGAACTTATTAAAGAACCTCTTTGGCAAAAAGAACCAGTAATTTGTAATGGTAATATTATTAAACTTGTCGCAGAAGTTGTTAGTAAAAATTGGCAAGATGATTATGCTATAAAAGTATAAGAATATGCTTTTTTAAATCTTTCAAAATATTGGATTGTGGATTTTATGGGGTTAGGTAGTTTACAATTTATTGGTAATCCTAAACAACCTACTTTTACAATTTTTCAGTTAGTTAATGGTGTGTATCAACAACAGCAATATCGTTTGGGAGAACCCATTTATTCCTATCTATTTCCTAATTGAAAATTGCGACTCGACGATATTATGCCAATTTAAAATACTGACTAATGTAAATATTTTTTGCTTTTTTCCTATCCCAAAATATGCTGTATATTTTTTCCCAAACCCCCCACACTTTCCCTCCTGAGAGGGGTTAGGGGTGGGTCTCAAACTTGGCTTTGTTCAGTAAACCCTAATTATTCATTATCAATTAATGAACTTACTGTCTATATTAATATAGAGATAGTAGCCTAATCTTGTTAATATGAGTTATTGCCTCAATCCTCAATGCCAAAATCCTCAAAATCCTGAAGGGACATTATATTGCCTTGCCTGTGGAGCAAAATTGCTGCTGAGAGAAAGATATCGCCCTATGAAACCTATCGGTAGAGGTGGGTTTGGTCGGACTTTTCTGGCTGTAGATGAAGATAAACCTTCTCATCCCCCTTGTGTAATTAAACAATTTTTACCTCAACATACTGGGGACCCTAAAAAAGCTGCCGAGTTATTTCAACAAGAGGCAGTTAGATTAGATGAACTTGGTAAACATCCACAAATTCCTGAATTATTAGCTCACTTTGAACAGGATAATAATCAATATTTAGTACAAGAATTTATTGATGGTTCTAATTTAGCTGCAGAGTCAATTAAAAGGGGTCCTTTTAATAGTAATCAAATTAAACAAATTTTAAATGAATTATTACCAGTTTTACAATTTATTCACGAACATAAAGTAATTCATCGAGACATTAAACCAGAAAATATTATTCGTCGTAATTCTCCTCCACAAGTTACTGGATGGATGAATAATACTAATCAATTAGTTTTAGTTGATTTTGGGGCAGCTAAAGTGATTACTGGAACTTCCTTAATGCAGCCAGGAACAATTATTGGTAGTCCGGAATATGTTGCTCCAGAACAGGTAAGAGGTCATGCAATTTTTGCCAGTGATATCTATAGTTTGGGAGTAACTTGTATCTATTTATTAACTCAAGTATCTCCTTTTGATTTATTTGACGTAATGAAAGATAAATGGGTATGGCGAGATTATTTAAGTCAACCTATTAATAGTGTTTTAGCCAGAATTATTGATAGGATGCTGGCCACTAATCCGCAAATGCGTTACCAGTCTGCGGCGGAAGTAATGAAGGAATTAAATCCACAACAGGAAACTCCTGTTCTCCCTAATATTCCGGCACCGACACCATCTCCAACTCCTATTCAACCAACTATATCCACATACACACCTCCGCAACCGCAAGCAAAACCAAAGACCAGTTCGATGACAGCACCGCCTCATATTGTGCAACCGACGGTTATTCCTCAACCAAAACGGTCAACTTGGAAATGTGTTTTGACTTTGACCGGACATTTTGACTCGGTGAATACGGTAGCGTTTAGTCCCAATGGAGAAATATTGGCGAGTGGGAGTCGCGATAAAACTATTGAAATTTGGGATATGAAGAAAAGCAAACGTTGGTTTACTCTGACTGGTCATGGTGACTCTGTGCAAGCGGTCGCGTTTAGTCAAGATGGAGAAATGTTGGCGAGTGGGAGTCGGGATCAGACTATTGAAATTTGGGATATGAAGAAAGGCAAACGTTGGTTTACTCTGCTTGGTCATTCTGACTGGGTGGATACGGTGGCGTTTAGTCCGGATAGTCAAATGTTAGCAAGTGGAGGTAGAGATAAAACTATTGAAATTTGGAATTTGCGGAAAGCAAGGCGCTGGTTTACTTTAAACGGGCATGACGATCGGGTTTATAGTGTTACTTTTAATCAAAATGGGGAATTTTTGGCAAGTGGTGGTCGCGACCAAACTATTAAAATATGGAGTTTGGAAAAGGGGAAAGAGTTATTTTCCATTAAGGGTCATTCTGACTGGGTGCGATCGCTAAGTTTTAGTCAAGATGGTAAGGGTTTGGCAAGTGGGAGTCGGGATGGCACGATTAAGTTATGGCAGGTTTATGGAGGGGAACTTATTTCCACACCTGTACAAAATTTGAAATATGGTATGAGTGATGTTTTATCGGTGACGTTTAGTCCGAATGGCAAAATAGTTGCGGGTGGATATCGGAATGGGAATATTAATTTATGGGATGCTCTCACTGGGGAATTATTGGAAACATTGAATGGTCATAAGAGTGATGTGTTTTCAGTGATGTTTAGTCAGGATGGTAAGAGTTTAGCAAGTGGGAGTAATGATAAAACCATTAAAATTTGGCAACAGTGATACAGTTATCAGTTATCAGTTATCAGCAGTTTTCATTCTGGTAAACTACTGTAGGGATGTTCCATGGCACGTCCCTACTAGATTATCATCAGGACTAAAGCCACGCGAACCCAGAAACCGGGTTTCTTTGCGTAAGTCTTGATCGTATAAAATCCAGATAATTACTATATCTAAGTCATTGCGAAATGACTTTAATAGTTAATGTTTATCCGAACATAATATTGTAGTTTTCATTATCAATACTCTTCACTACTCCCTACTCTCTACTCCCTACTCCCTGATTAATTATTAATTATCATAAGTAATTTCTGACTAATATCATTGATTGGCAAAATATATTGAGCAGCTCCCAAAACAATAGCTTCTTTAGGCATACCAAATATGATAGAAGTAGCCTCATTTTGAGCAATTGTCAATCCACCAGATTGAGCGATCGCCTGCATTCCATCTGCTCCATCTCGACCCATTCCTGTTAGTAAAACCCCTATAGAAGAGGAGCCATAAAATTTAGCAATTGAATTAAAAGTGACAGTAATTGAAGGGCGATGTCCTCCAATTGCTGGTGTTTTTGAACAGACAAATTTACCCCTATTATCTAATTCTAAATGATGCTTTTCAGGTGGGAAATAAATTACGCCAGCTTTTGGCAATTCTCCGGAAATAGCAATTTTTATTGGTAGTTGACATCCATTAGCTAACCAATTTATTAAACCATTTAAAAATCCATTACTAATGTGTTGAACACAAATTATTGGTAGAGGAAAAGTTGAAGGTAAATTATGAAGAATAGTTTTTAAAGCTTGAGGACCACCAGTAGAAGCTCCGATTGCTAAGACTTTAATATTTTTGGCAGAACGAGGATATTTAAGTATAGTTTTAGGAGTATCTACAAGATAATTTTTAACTAGCTTATCTTGTATATTTCTGATAAATAATTGTTGTTGACGTTCTTGGTTAATCTGCCGACGATGTAGGGTAAAAACTTTAACCCCAGAAAGAATTTTAATCTTATTAATTAATTCTTGCTTAATCGCATCATAATCTGAATTTAATCCAGTTTCTGGTTTAGGAAAAACATCAACAGCTCCTGCCTCTAAAAGTTGAAAAACATTTTCGGTATCATGTTCTTGAACGGAGTTGCTAATAACTAAAATTGGTCGTGGGTATTCGTGCATAACTTCCCTAGTAAATTCTAATCCATTCATAAATGCCATGTGTAAATCAGTACAAATTACATCTGGCTCGATTTTTGGGATTAGTTTTAATGCCTCTAAACCATTTTGAGCTGTACCTACAACTTCAATTTCTGGAGAGGTAGCAAAAATTCTTTTGAGAATTATTAAAGCTACTGGTGAATCATCAACAACTAATATTTTAATGACTTTTCTTTTCTTTGTCATTTGATTTATTCAGGAAGTAAGAAGTAAAAAGTAAAAAGGAATTTTTCGTAGGGGTTTGGAAACCAAACCCAAGTAAAAATCGGATTTGAAAAGCAAACCCCTACAATTTTTTTTAACTTACTTATTATATCAATTATACTATTAAATTAATCAAGTAGTTCCAGAGGAAATAAATATAGAATAGATGTTAGTATGCTGTAATACTAACTTTTAGTTCTCCTTGGAGACTAATTTTTTCTTCCAGGGTAATGAGATAATGAGTTAATAATTTATAGCTGATAGCTAACGGCTGTTTGCGCAGCATTACGCAGTAAACACTCACTAATAGATCAATGAATCTTAGACAAGTTTTACCTGTAGGAGTAATCATAATTATTGCTACATTTGGAATTAGTAATATTTTTTCTCAAAGTAGTATTCGTACTTTGAAAGAATCTTCTGAATGGGTTGCTCATACCTATCAAGTTAAAAGTTTATTAAAAGGATTAGAAAAAACTTTAGTTGATGCAGAAACAGGACAACGGGGATTTATTTATTCTGGTCAAGGAAATTTCCTCGAACCATATAATTTAGCTCAACAAACAATTGATGATAATTTAGATGAACTTCAAGCTAAAATATCTGATAATCCTGAGCAATTAAAAAGATTGGCTAAAATTGCAGATCTAACAGAATCTAAAATATCAGAATTAAAAGAAACTATAAAACTAAAAAGAGCTGGTGAAGAAAAAAAAGTAAGACAGTTAATATTATCTGGTTTAGGTAAACAGATAATGGATGAAATTAGACAAAAAATTGATGAGATGATGGCAGTAGAAGACCAACTATTGAATGAAAGAAAAAAACAAGCAAAACAGGCTTTTCAGTTAGTCATAATTATTTCCTGGAGTAGCTTGATGATAGTTGTGATAGTAAGTATAATTATCATATTTTTGATTAATAAAATTGCTATTCAACCTATTAATATTATAGCTAATTTGATTGCTACTTCTACTAATGAAATTTCTGCTACAGTCGAACAACAAGAACACACTGCTTTTGTACAAGCTAATTCTGTTCATACTACCACTAACAATATGGATGAGTTAGGAGCATTTTTTCGTCAGTCTTCCCAAGAAGCAAATGCAGCTAATAATACTGCTCAATTAGCTTTAGAAGCAGCAGAAAAAGGAAGCGATACTGTCTGTGAAACATTTGATGCTATGAATAATTTAAAAGTAAAAGTAGAGGCGATCGCTCATCAAATTTTTAGATTAAATGATCAAATAAATCAAATTGGTCAAATTTCTCAAATGGTCAGTAATTTAGCAAATCAAATAAATATGTTAGCTTTGAATGCGAAGGTAGAAGCGGTGCGTGATGGAGATAATACTCAAGGTTTTTCTGTTGTTGCTGCTGAAATTAAGAAATTGGCAATACAGAGTAAATTATCTGCGGAAAAAATCAGAATTTTAGTAGAGGAAATTCAAGATTCAATTCATGCAACAGTATTGGTAACTAAAGAAGGAATTAGAACTGTAGAATTGGGAATGAAAATAACAGATCAAACAACTGCATCTTTTTCTAGAATAACTAAGTCGGTAAATAATGTAGTTATTAATAATCAACAAATTTATTTGAATATTCAACAGCAAGTTCATGGTATTAAACAAGTATTAGAAGCAATGGAAAATATTAATCAAGTAGCAAAGGAAACGGCATTAGGAATTGGTCAAACTCATTCAGGTGTGGAGAGTTTAAAGAAAGCAGCAGAAAAGTTGAAAAATATAGTATAGTTAATAATGAATAATTAATGAGTTTAATTCTTCGGTCGTTAATTATTGAAAAGGAGCTTTAAAATTTAATCCTATTGATAACTAATAACTGAAAAAAGGGAATTGACAAAAAAAATTTGACATGATACTATAAGCATAATGGAGAAGGTGCGCTCATATATACTATATTGAATTTATTTCAATTAGAAAGCTTTTTCTATGATTTCCTCATTTTTTTGAATATTTCTCTCTTCATTCCTTCTTCCTTCTCAAACTCAAATAATCTCTGAGTAAGTTTAAACATTTATAAGTTTCCTCAACTATTTGTCTAATCCTATTGATAACTAATAACTGAAAAAAGGGAATTGACAAAAAAAATTTGACATGATACTATAAACATAATGGAGAAGGTGCGCTCATATATACTATATTGAATTTATTTCAATTAGAAAGCTTTTTCTATGATTTCCTCATTTTTTTGAATATTTCTCTCTTCATTCCTTCTTCCTTCTTATTTCCTCCTTCCTAAACTAATCTTTTTAAAGTTTCTAAAAGAACTTCTTGATTAAAATTATCTTTAGGAATGTAAGCATTAGCTCCTAATTCTGCACCTTTTTGTTTATCTTGATTAGAGGATAAAGATGTTACTAAAATAATAGGTAATTCACTATATTTTTTATTCTCTCTAATTTTAGAAGTTAAACTAAAACCATCCAAATTAGGCATTTGTACATCAGAAACTACTGCATCAACAGAGCGAGTTTGTAACTTATTAAAAGCATCTAATCCATCAATTGCCGTAATAACTTCATAACCAGCACTTTCCAAAATTCTTTTCTCTTGAGTTCTGGTAGAAATAGAATCTTCTGCTAATAAAATTACAGATTTTTTATTAATTATTTCAACTTCTGCTAATTTATTACTTGACTCCTGAATAAATTGAGAAGTATTAATAGATGTAGATATTTTCCGCGCTGACTTAAGCAAATCTTGAGGATTTAAAACCATACAAACATCACCAGTACCAAGAATAGTTGCACCAGCAATATTTCTCACCCGTTTCAATAATTTACTTTGGGGTTTAAGTACAACATCTTGCTCATCAATTAAACTATCAACAAATAATCCTAATTTTTCATTTCCTACTTTTAAAATAATGCAAGGTTTCTCTATTTCATTAGCAACTTTCTCCTGATTAATAACTGAAACTTCTAGCAAATCTGCAAGTTGAGCAACAGATACTGGTTCATTATTAAAAATAATAGTATCCCTACCTTCAATAGTAAAAATTGATGCTGTAGAAACTATGAAAGTTGTTTTAACAGACTCAACTGGCAAAGCATAATAAGTATTTTCAATTCCTACAATTAATACATTTATTGTAGCGAGGGAAGCACTTAATACTACTTTGATAGAACATCCTTTTTTGGGCTGAGATTCTATAGAAATATTTCCTTTTAATTCTTCTACATTTGTCTTAACTACATCTAAACCGACACCTCTACCAGAAACTTCAGTAACAAATTTTTTAGTAGAAAATCCAGGGGTAAAAATTAGAGATTGAATTTGTATTTGTGTCATATACTCTAATTCATATTCATTACAAATACCCTGTTTTATTGCTGTTTTAGTAATTTCGTTAATATCTAAACCCCGACCATCATCTATCACTTCAATTATTACATTAGTTGCAGTATTATATGCTCTTAATTTAATTGTAGCGACTTCTGATTTTCCTAACTTTTTACGTTCTTCAGGTGTTTCAATTCCATGATCTATAGCATTACGAATTATGTGCATTAAAGGGTCTTTCATCTGTTCAATAATTCGCTTATCTGCTTTAGTATTTCCCCCTTCAATTATTAGTTCTACTTTTTTACCTTCTTGTCTAGCTAAATCTCTGACAACTCGGGGGAACATATTAAAAATAGTAGATAAAGGTAGCATTCGCAGAGTACGAACTCCCATTTCTATTTCATTACTAATTAAGTCAAGTTTAGCCACATCTTCATAGATGGAATTTCTGAGATTATTAATTAATAGCCCTAGCTTTTCTAGTTGTTCTTCGGCTCGATGATGATAACTTTGTAATTGTTTAATTGAGTAATCATTAATAGTGGTGCTATTACTAACATTTATATCATGGATAATAAAGCGATTTCTAAACGTATCTCTACTCCAGTCTTCCCACAAATTTGCGATTTCTTCTATTTTTGCTACTCGGTGAGCAAGTCGAATTTGAGTGACAGTTAATTCCCCAGTTTGAGTCATCAAAGAATCTAAATTTCGAGTCGGTACGCGGACTGTTTCAATATGGTAAGAATTTGATGAAGTATGGGAAGATTGAATGCTAAGATTAGTTTCATTTTTAGTGAGAGATAAAGCTGATTTAGAAGTTATTTTTTCTTTATTGTCTGGAGCTTTTTCTGCTGTTGTTTCTAATTCTATATTTGAGGATGATAAATCATTTTCATTGATTTTTTCTGCTTCTACAGAAGTATAATTAATAGTATTTTCTTGAGGATTTGAATTAGTTTTATTTTCTGTTTTTGATTGGGGATTAAGATTTTTAGCACCCATCAAATTTGCTAAGACATGAACAGTATTAATACCTGATGGTTCTCCAGTAACTGCCTCTTGTACAAGTTTATAAATAGCATCTAATCCAAGTGAAAGGCGATCGCTTATTTCTGGAGAGATAGTTTTTTCTCCTCGTTTAATTTCTCCTAATAAATGTTCTATTTGATGAGCAATTTGAGATACATCTCTAACTCCTAACATTCCAGCATCACCTTTTAAACTGTGAGCTTCTCGTAATAATTCTTCTAATTTTTCTAAGTCTTTTGGATATTTTTCTAAGTATAAAAAACCTTCCTCAAGCTTTTGGATATGTTCTTCGCTTGCTGTTTGAAATACTTCCCGAAGTTCAGCATCTTCAATCATAATTAGTTATAAATTATTAGTTATATATTATTAGTTATTAGTTATCAGTAAGACTGACGCCAAGCAACCAAAAAACTGGGTTTATTGTCGTGATATTGCTGATAAATTCAGGAACTTTCCGCAAAGAAACCCGGTTTCTGCGTAAGTCCCGATCGGTTATTATTTTGAGTGCATCTCATATTCCCAAAAATACTTTTTTTCCTATTCCTTATTTCCTATTTCCTATTCCTTATTTCCTATTTCCTATTCCCTTTTTCCTGTTACCTGTTCCCTATTCTCTGTTCCCTATTTTAAACTATAGTTTTAAGTTTAAGTGCTGCTTCATAAAGTTTTTGAGTATTAGTTGTAACTTGGGAAATTCCCTGAGCTGTTTCCGCAACACCATAGTTAAGATTATTCATAGATTTAATCACCTTTTGAATAGCAACTTTTTGCTGTTCAGTATTATGATAAATTTCCTGATTACTAGCAAATAAATCAGAGACAACTGCTGTTAAATTTTGAAAAGTATTAGCAGTTTCTTGAGCTGTTTTAATAGTAGCATCTACTGTATTTTTGCCTTCATTTGTTACCTTTATATTAGAGTTAATTGCGGTTTTAATTTCTGGCACAATAGCATTAATTTTTTTTGCAGCTTCAGAACTTTTATCTGCTAATTTCCGAATTTCTTTAGCAACAACAGCAAATCCAGCACCTTCCTCTCCAGCTCGTATAGCTTCGACTGCAGCATTTAAAGCTAAAATATTAGTTTGCATTGCTAAAGAACTTACTAAATTTGCTAAAGCAGAAATATTACCAATTTGACTTGTTTGTTCACCAAGTTCCTGATTTTGTTGAGTAATACTATTAACAGTTTCTCTCAAATTATGCATTTGGGCAAAAGTTTTTTCTACCATTTTATTACCTTCTTCAGCTAAAGTTAAAGCTTTACTTGCTGCTACTGCAACTGATTCTGCTTTTTGAGATATTTCTTGAGAAGCTTGACCTAGAGTAGTAATATTATTATTAGTTTCATTTGCCACTAATGACTGTTCAGATGTAATCTTTTCTTGGTGATTCATTGTAGACAGTATATTATGGGAAAAATTAGATACATTATTAATCATATTTCTGACTATTTTAGCTATATTAATTATATTCAACCACCCAATAGATAAAAAAGTTATTAGGGATAAAAATACAACTATCAAGGCAATATTTCTAAAATTGTTTACTGTAGCAAATACAATTTTGTTCGGCAAATCATAAACTATAACTAAAAAGTTATTAGCATGGCTTTGTCCTAAAAGAATAGTGTTGTAAGCAATCACCATATCTACATCATTAACAATGTAACTTTGACCTCCAGATAAAATTTGATTAGTTACTTTTTCTGAATAATATTTTTGAATTTTTTCATCCCTATTTAATTCAAAACCCCATTCTCTTTCTGCTTCAGGATGAGATAAATAGTAACCATCTTGATTAATAATAAAAGCTGTACCAAAATTGCTTTTGTTGTCTTCTTTTATTTGTTGGAAAACACGCTCAACTAGCAAGTTGCCAATTATTATTCCTTTTTGTTTACCATCGGTGGCAAAAATAGGAGTAGCATATCTAATTGTTGGTTTGTAGGGAACTTCTATTTTTCCTCTTTCGCGATTAAGATTCAAAGGCGAAACATAGACTTCACCAAAGTTAAGTTTCATTGTTTCTATAAAATAGTCTCGATTTGCTTTATTTTGTAATTGTTTTTTAGGAATAGTTTCGATAATCAATCCATCAGAATCTACCCTTACCATTTCATTGCCATTTTCATCTAAATAACGTAACTGCATATAGTATGGTTTCCCTTGCATAAATGCTGTAAATATTGCGCTTAATCTTTCTACCCAAATATCATAAGTAGAATTATCTTTTGGGTCTATTCCTGTGTTATTTCTAGCTCTAACAATTCCTTGAATTGGCGGTACTTTACTAATAAATAAAATATCAGAACTAATACTTTTTAAGTAGTTAACAATTTGTTCTGTACTATCATTGACTTTAGCTTGAAGATTACTTTTAGCCAAATCCTGTAAAGCATTGGTAGCAGTATTAATACTATAACCACCTACTATTAATAAAGGAATAATCATACTAAAAAATAGAACTATAATAATTTTATATTGTATTTTTATCAAAACATTATTAATCATATTTAACATATAAGTAGTCCTGCAAAATTAATTTCCTAGTATAAATAGGGAACACTTAATTGGGAACAGGACATAAGGGAAAAGAATTGATGATTTTTTCATAATAGCAGATATAATATAATGTGTAATTAGAGCTTGCTAATTAAATTTCAAAGCATTTAGAGATATAGATTTGAACAATTTTAGGTGCTGATTTCTTGGGAACCATAAAAGTACCAGTTTTTCGGTTGATGGAGGGGAAAAAGTGAACCTAAATGGAGTAATTATGACAGAAAAATTAAGGAGGAATTCGCAGTTGATTTCTAGTTTTTGAATTATTTCAACCTATTTAAGATTGCTATAATTCTTTCTTCCTATTTCCTACTCCCTACTCCCTACTCCCTTCATACAATAGACTTTAACTCTGTACTAACTTCATTAAGCTTTTGAATCCCTTGTTGAGTTTGTCCTAAACCAGTTGCTGTTTCTTGTGCTCCAGTATTTAATTCATTCATGGCATCCACTACTTGCTTAATAGCGATCGCTTGTTGTTTAATATTAAGAGAAATTTGCTGATTATTTAATACCACATTATTAATTGCCTCTTTAACACCATTAAAAGTTGTCGCTGTTTGTTGAGCAATTTTCACTCCTAATTCGACATTTTTTGTTCCTGCTTCTGTTGCCATAACTGTAGAATTAATTGATGTTTGAATATCAGAAACTAAGGTATAAATTTTTTCTGCAGACTTTCTACTTTCATCAGCTAATTTACGAATTTCACTAGCAACCACACCAAAACCTTTACCATATTCTCCAGCACGAACCGCTTCTACTGCTGCATTTAAAGCCAACATATTAGTTTGATTAGCTAAGTCACTAACAAGCTGAGAAATATTACCAATTTGATTTGTTTGTTCACTTAAACGAGTAATTTGTTGAGCGATCGCCTCTACTTTTTCACTCAAAGATGCCATACTTTCTAAACTTGTATCTACCGCTTCTGTTCCTTCTTCAGCTAAACTTAAAGCTTGTTTAGCTGCTGTTGCTCCGGCTTCTGCTTGTTCTGCTGTTGCTTGAGAAGAAGCACCTAATTCATCCATAGTTGTAGTAGTTTCATTTACAGAGGTAGCTTGTTGAGCAGCAGTACGTTCTTGTTCATTTATTGTCTCAGAAATTCCTGTAGAAAAAGCGACTATATTTTCAGTTATTGTTTTGATTTTTTGACTAAAATTACCTGTAATTAACAATGCCATCATTATGACAATAACTATCAACAATATCGAACCTATACTGAGTAACCATAACAATATAATTAGATTTTTTTTAGTTTGTTCTGTTTCTGTTTCTAGTAGCTCTCTCTCTCCAGTTATAAGTTCATTACTTAATCTGTCAAATTCATCTAGTAATTGTTGACCTTGTAAAGTATTAAATAAAGCCACAGCTTCAGTTTGTTTACCATCTTTTACCAATTGAATAACTTGATCTGCAAAATATTTAAAATCATTTTTATCTTGCTCCATTTCTTGTAAAATTTTTTTGTATTCATCAATACTAATTGATTCCTTAAGAGACTGAATATTTGCATCTAAGGAGTTTGAAGCTTGATTATATTCGTTAATAAATATACCGTTTCGACTAGCTAGATAACTAAGAAAATTACTAACTATTTTTTCTTCATTTAATGTCATCTTATTTATATCGAGAACTAAAGTTTGTACTCTAGCAACTTCTTTTAAAGTATCAAATACTTTATTAGCAGTTCTATAAACTATTCCTCCTAATCCTAGAAATAAAATTACTGGCACTATATATCCTAATAAGAAAATGTTTCTGAATGTTATTTTTTTCCACATAAATTTTTTCTTTTGTCCTTAATTAGTTAATTAGAATTTGCTGATTAAATATAAAGTAAGCATTCATATATAATCCGGTTACAAGTGTATATGTTCATAATTTTATCTACACTTCAATCTCCTCATCTCCCACAACTATATAACGAGTATTCAACCGGATTTTATGTCAGATCAGCAGTCAGCTGCGTCGGCTATTATGTGCGCAATAAAATCTTTATAAATATTGCTCCCAAACCAGATTTCTTTGAACTTAAATATTGATTCATTTAAACACTATTTAAGACCGAACAATTTTGTTGCTGTTGGCGCTGCATTCCACAGAAAATGCTGACAATATCAAAACATTGATAGATCAAAAATTAGCTTTTTTTTAAGGTGTAAAAAAGTCTGCTTGTTTGACCTATTTAGAATCAAGAAAGTTACAGCGGATTCCACCAGAAGTGAGGTACGCCTACGGGAGCAAGATGTCCGCACTGAAAATAGTTTATTATTAACATCTGTACTTGATATACTTGGAATCTGCTGTAGGATTTTTGGCAACAGTTGGGCAACAAAATTTACCTAAAAATCAAGGTATAAAACCTCTCCATTTATGGAGAAAAAAGAAAAAAATTCATTTTCACCAATCCTCTTTTTTATAAGAAAAAATAATTATAACATTTCCCAGGTTATTCAGCAATTAACAATGAAAAAATTAATAATTACCCTTTCTTAAAAGAAGGGGATTAACTAAAAGGAATTTTTTTTATTTATCCCCTGAAAAGGGGAGGCCTCCAGGTGTGAATTGTTAAATCAATAATTATCGACTATAAACTCTTGATTGTTAATTATTAACTATTAATTTTTTGGTAAGGTATAGTTCTGGATATATTCTCTAGCCTTGAAAGGGGGGCACTGAAAGTTATCCTTAAAAAGGAGGAGCATTAATGTACCTCACCAGCTTGAAAAATGCTATATTAATTATTAGACATCTCCATAAAAGAGGGAACGCTTAACTGGGAAAAGGGAGCAGAAAGAAAGAATTGATAATTTATGGATAATAATTGATTGGAGCTTTTATTTTTAGAGATGTCTATTAATTATTAATTATTACATCACCGGATCTGTTAATCCTAATTCCTCAAAAGCAGTCAACCTTAACTGACAAGAATCACAGACACCACAAGGTTTATCTCCACCTGCATAACAAGACCAAGTTTTTTCCCAAGGTACTCCTAAACTATTCCCCAATTGAATAATCTCTGTTTTTTTCATCTCCATCAGTGGAGCAACAATAGCGATCGCTTCTCCTTCTCTCCCCTGTTTCGTTCCTAGTCGAAACACCTCTTGCATTGCTTGAATATAGTCAGGACGACAATCTGGATAACCAGAATAGTCTAAAGCGTTCACTCCAATATAGACTCGACTCGCATTTACAACTTCTGCATAAGCGAGGGCAAAACTAAGAAAAATAGTATTTCGTGCTGGAACATAAGTAATCGGAATATTTTGTGACATTTCCTCAACCGAGCGATCGCTAGGCAAATCTATTTGATTATCTGTTAATGCGGAACCTCCCCATAATCTTAAGTCAAAATTAACCATCTGATGTTCTATTACACCCAAAGTATCAGCAATTTTTTTAGCTGATTCTAATTCTCGACGGTGGCGTTGTTGATAGTCAAACGATATAGCATAACATTCACAACCATCTGCCTTTGCTTGATACAAAACTGTTGAGGAATCTAATCCTCCTGATAATAAAATAACTGCTTTCATTATTAATTTCTTATTTGAGAGAGGGAACAGGTAGGAGTTTCGCGAGTTTTTTATAAATCAGGACTTACGCCAAGGTACTATATCTATGGTTGCTCCGTAAGTCCTACTATGCTATGAGGACTGACCCAGGGGAACCCAGAAACCCGGTACGAGGGTAGATGTTTATTGTCAAAAACAATGATTTACTTTCTTAACCGGGTTTCTTTGCGTAAGCCCTGTGTTATGATATATATTTATGACTAAAATAGCAACATCTAAGCAATGACCACAGCTTTCATTCTGTGAAGCATCCAGAAAGATGTCAAAAAAAAGTATATCATATACTTAATTTATGATAAATTGATGTATGTAGCTATACATAATTTTTTTTTATTCAACACTAAAAGTATGATATATCAACCCAGTTTCTACAAATATAAGGTTTGCTGAATAAGCCTCTTAGTGAGGCAAGGGAACAGGGAACAGAGAACCGTTTCGACATTCTGCTACGACCAAATTTTCTGATAGTATAGGATCAAAATTCTACCATTTTGAGACGACAACAGCTAAAAACTAGGTACTTTTTCCAGAAAAAAAGGCTACAGCCTTTGCCAGTAAAAGCTTTGATATTTAATCAGCCAGCCCTAAAATAGTAAATCAATCAGAGAAAAAAGCTTAATGCTATCTTCCACAACTGAATATGATATAAAGAAACCAGGTTTTAACTAAAAACCCTGAAACAATATCTTTATTAAGTAACATCTTTTTTATGGTCATTAGTTTTGAACGAGAAAATTGTCATAATCTGAACATAGCAGAATCCCGTGAATGGTTGGTCACAAATGGAATAGGTGGTTATGCCTCTGGGACAATAGCTAACCTCCCTACCCGTCGGTATCATGGACTACTCGTCGCCGCTCTCAAACCCCCATTAGGACGTACTCTACTACTAACAAAATTAGATGAAACTGTTAGTTATAAAAATCAAAACTATCCCCTCTATTGTAATCGTTGGGCAGATGGAACAGTAAACCCAGAAGGTTATCAACAAATAGAGAGCTTCCATTTAGAAGGAACAATAGCAGTCTGGAAATTTACATTTGCAGATGTAATTTTGGAGAAACGAATCTGGATGGAGCAAGGAGAAAATACTACTTATATTCATTATCATCTACTCAGTAGTAGTCAACCAATAAATCTAAACATCAAAGCATTAATCAACCATCGGGATCATCATCATCATACCCAGGCCAAAGATTGGCAACTCAACATCAACAAAACTAACAAAGGAGTTTCCATACAAGCTTTTCCTAAAGCTACTCCCCTATATCTACTAACCTATCCTCGTATAGACGAAAAAACCATAGTATCCACACCTACTAACGATTGGTATTATGGATTTAACCTAGCAGTAGAAAAATATCGGGGACAACAAGAATTAGAAGACCACCTACACGCTATCACCTTCGATGCCGAATTAGAAGTAGGAAAATCTCTAACTATAACTGCTAGCACAGGAGAAAACCCAATGACTAATGGTGAACAAGCATTAGTATTCCGTCGCAGTTATGAACAACAGATAATACAAAAATTTGCTACCGCTCAAAAATCTCAACCAGAACCCAAAAATCTATTGAGCAAACTCTCGAAAAGGTTAACCCAGAAAACACCTAATACCCAACCCACACCAGAATGGATTAACCAATTAATATTAGCAGCTAACCAATTTATAGTCAATCGCAAATCCCCCAAACAACCAGACGGCAAAACTATCATTGCTGGTTATCATTGGTTCGAAGACTGGGGACGGGACACCATGATTAGCTTACCTGGTTTAACCATTTGTACAGGACAACTTAATGTCGCCCGTTCAATTTTACAAACTTTTGCCAAATATGTCGAGCAGGGAATGTTACCTAACCGCTTCCCAGATAGTGGTACAACACCAGATTATAATACTGTAGATGCCACACTTTGGTATTTTGAAGCAGTTCGGGCATATTATGAAGCAACCGAAGATGACAAATTAATAGAAGAGTTGTTCCCAGTGTTAGCAGAAATTATTGATTTCTATCGTCGAGGAACTCGTTATGATATCCATGTAGATGCTGATGATGGTTTAATTTATGCGGGAGAAGCAGGTAGTCAACTTACTTGGATGGATGCGAAAGTAGGTGATTGGGTAGTGACACCGCGTATTGGGAAACCGATTGAAATTAGTGCTTTGTGGTATAATGCTTTGCAAATTATGGATAGGTTTGCCCAAAAGTTGCGTAAGGATAAGTTAGATTATGAAAGGTTAGCACGGTTAATCAAGGAAAAGGGTTTTGCTCGTTTTTGGAATCAAGAAGGTGGTTACTGTTACGATGTGTTAGATACGCCTAATGGTAATGATGCTTCTTTGCGACCAAATCAAATATTTGCTTTGTCGTTGCCACCAATGAGTAAATATAGTTATGCTCCCCTGCTAACACCAGAACAAGAAAAACAGGTGATGGATATATGCACTCAAAAGTTATTAACTCCTTATGGGTTACGCAGTCTTGCTAGTGACGAGCCAGAGTATAAGGGTGTTTATGGTGGAGATATTTATCAACGTGATGGCGCTTACCACCAAGGTACTGTTTGGGGTTGGTTGATAGGTGCTTATGTTACGGCGCATTTACGAATTTATAATGATCCGACCAAAGCTGAGGAATTATTGAAACCAATGGCAGAGCATTTAATGGTGCATGGTGTTGGTAATATCAGTGAGATTTTTGATGGTAATGAACCAATAACACCTCGTGGTTGTATTGCTCAAGCATGGAGTGTGGCAGAAGTTTTGCGAGCTTGGTCAATGATTAATCGGGTTAGTTGAAACCAAGAGTAATATAGAATCCGGATAATTAATATCCCTAAGTCATTGCGGGTGGAATGAAGCAATCTCCGTGCGCCTCTGAGATTGCTTCCTATCGTCGATAGGGACGACTTTACTTTTCAACTGGATTTTATAGCCTAAAAATGTAGGTTGGGTTGAGGAACGAAACCCAACAAAAGCTTACTAATTTTAGGTGATCCTTGTAGATTGAGACCCGTAAAAATGTAGGTTGGGTTGAGGAACGAAACCCAACAAAAGCTTA